>JAPOZF010000455.1 GCA_026706165.1 Gemmatimonadota bacterium | reverse complement strand
CCTCGTGCAGGAGCACGGCATCCTCCTTCATCGCCTCGAGGACCTCGGTGTACGGCGGCAGCACCTCGTAGTCGACCTCGATCAGGCCGAGGGCTTCCTCGGCGATGTGCTGGTTGACCGCGGCGACCCCGGCGACGGCATGGCCGCGGTAGAGCACCTTGTCGGTGGCCAGGACGTTGTCGCGCATGTATTTCAGCTTGGCCGGCCCCTCGCCGAGGTCGACGATCTCGTCCCCTTCGGTCGGGGGCAGGTCCCCCATTCCGGTGACCACGGCGCGCACCCCCTCCAGCGCCTCGGCCCTGCTGGTGTCGATCGACCTGATGCGGGCGTGCCCGTGAGGGGAGCGCAGCACCTGCCCGTAGAGCATGCCGGGAAGCTGCACGTCGCCCCCGTACACCGCACGGCCGGTCACCTTGTCGGTGCCGTCGTGCCGTATCGGCCGGGTGCCGATGACCTTGTACTCCTTGTTGCCGTAGTCGCGAATCTCGCCGTGGGACGATGCCATCTGTCATCCTCCGTGTTTCGGAAAGCTGGTTGTTCCTGAGTCTGGCCGCCTTTCAGGCGCCGCGCGCGACCTCGGCGGCGTCGAGGACGGCGCGGACGATCTTGTCGTACCCCGTGCAGCGGCAGAGGTTCCCGGCCAGCCAGTGCCGGACTTCGTGCTCGCTGGGATCCGGGTTCCTGTCGAGCAGCGCCTTGCTGGCGACGAGGAACCCCGGGGTGCAGATGCCGCACTGCAGGCTCGCGTGCTCGAGGAACTTCTGCTGCAGGGGATGCAGCCCCTCGGGGGTCGCCATCCCCTCGACGGTTGTGATCTCCTTGCCGTCGGCCTCGACGGCGAACACCAGGCAGGAGTCGACCAGCACGCCGTCGACCAGCACGCTGCAGGCGCCGCAGTTGCCGTCGTTGCAGCCCTCCTTGGTGCCGGTGAATCCCAGGTCCTCGCGCAGCACCTCGAGCAGGCTCTGCCGCGCCTCGCACAGGAAATCGGTTGTCTCTCCGTTCAACGTGCAGCTTACGTGAATCTTGTCACTCATGATCTCGATTTGCCCCTTTTCCTTAAAATCGATTCTGGTTCACTGGCTTGCTGACTCGATCCGCCTGGTTCTCAACTCACGGGACAGAGAGTTCGGCCTCCGGCCGAACTCTGACGGGCTGACGAAAGTCAGCCCGCGGCCTCCTGAACGGCGTTGGCGACGAACTGGCCGCGGGCGCGGGCGACGGCGCCGTTGAGGGCCCGCTTTACCAAGACCCCGACGAGGTGGGTGCGATACTCCGCCGGACCGCGCATGTCGGAAATCGGTCTGGCGATCCCCTTGGCCGCCTCCGCCGCCTCGGCGATCGTTTCCTCGCTCACCGGCTTGCCGGCGAGGCCCTCGCCCGCCTCCCTGGCGTACAGGGGAACAGGTGCGACCGCACCGAGGGCGATGCGGGCGCTCTTGAAGACCTTGCCGCGCCTGCCGAGCTCGACGTATGCCCCGGCGCCGACGACGGCGATATCCATTTCGTTTCTCGGAATGAAACGCAGGTAGTGGGAACCGCTGTTCCTGCGATCGGGGGGAACCACGAGGGAGACCAGAAGCTCGCCGTCGGTCAGGACGTTGGTCCCCGGGCCGGTGCAGAAATCCTCGACGGCGACGCGCCGCTTTCCCCCCGTGCCGGTGATTTCCGCTGTGGCTCCGTGGGCGAGCAGGATCGGCGTGGTGTCGGCGGCCGGAGAAGAGTTGCAGAGGTTGCCGCCGAAGGTGGCGCGGCCCTGGATCTGGATGCCGCCGATTATCGCCGCGGCGTCGACGAGACCCGGGTAGCGCTCGCTGATCTCGCTGTCGTCGTAAATGCGGTGGCAGGGAACCGCGGCGCCGATTACGAGGCCCTTGCGCGGCCTCATCGCCAGCTCGTTCACCTCGGGAACGTTCTTGACGTCGACCACCCTGTCGGGCCGGTGCCGGTTGATCCGCATCTGTACTATCAGGTCGGTTCCCCCCGCCAGGACGCGCGCCCCCGACCCCTTCTCCGCAAGCAGTCTGACTGCCTCTCTCAGGGTTTGCGGAGCCGTGTATTCGAAGTTTTTCAAAGCCCTGCTCCTTGTTTTCGACACAACCGGCGCCGGGACGCCGCCGGTCCCTCAATTCGTGGATTTCCCTCTGAAGCGACCGGCAAAGATAGCCGGGGCCCCCCGAGTGTCAAGGCGCGTTGCGGGCAGGTTGAACCGGCGCCGGAAGAGGGGTTTCCGGAAGGGGCCTGCCGGCTGCCAGCTCCTGCAACCAGGCCGCCACCTTCATCGTCGCGGGGACCCCGACGAGGATGATCCCGGTGGCGAACAGGATCCCGAAGGCGAGGCTGACCGCCATCGGAATCAGGAACTGCGCCTGCACGCTCTTCTCCAGAATCATCGGCAGCAGGGCGAAGAAAGTCGTCAGCGAGGTCAGCAGGATCGGGCGGAAGCGCTGGCGTCCCGCCTCGACCAGGGCCTCGTCCCGTTTCACTCCCTGCTCGCGAAGCTGGTTGTAGAAGCTCAGGAGAATGAGGGAGTCGTTGACGACCACCCCGGAGAGGGCGACAAAGCCGAATATGCTGAGCAGTCCGAGGTCCAGCCCCATCAGCACATGCCCCCACACCGCCCCGACAATTCCGAAAGGTATCGCGCTCATGACTACCAGTGGTTGCAGGTAGGAGCGGAACGGAACGGCCAGCAGGGCATAGATGGCGAACATGGCGACGATGAATCCGCGGCCCAGGCTGGAGAAAGAGTCGGCCCGTTCCCGTTGCTCGCCGGCGTAGCTGTAGCGAAGCCCGGGGTAGTCCTCGAGCAGGAGGGGCAGGAACCTCGTTTCGAGGTCGGCGTTTATTTCGTCGGCGTTGGCGACCGCCTCGTCGACGTCGGCGGTGACGCTGACCACCCGCTCCCCCTCGATGCGCCGGATGCTCGCGTACCCGGACCCGATCGAGGATTCGGCGACGTCCGAGAACGGCACCTCGGCCCCGGACGGGGTGCGGATGCGCATGCTCTCGATGTCGTTCAGGGTGCGGCGCTCCCCCTCGGGGTAGCGGATCATTACCCGGACATCGTCGTTGCCCCGCTGCACGCGCAGGGCCTGGTCGCCGTAGAACCCCTGCCGCACCTGCCGCCCCAGGTCGGCCAGGGTGATCCCGAGGGTCCGCGCGGCCGGCTTCAGGGAGAGCTTCATCTCCTGCTTGCCCTCCTGGAAGCTGTCCTCGATGTCGCCGGTGCCCGGGTAGCTCGCCACTTCCTCCTTGAGGCGCTCGACCGCCGTCAGCAGTTGATCGAAGTCCTCCGACGACAGCTGCACCTCGATTTCGTTGCCCGCGGAGAAGATGGAGGCCGTGAACCTCAGCGATTCCACTCCCGGGATCTCGCCCACCCGGTCGCGCAGGCGTACGGCAATCTCGGTGGTGCCGACGTGGCGGAGCTCCGAAGGCAGAAGCTCGACGGTGACTTCCGCCAGATGCCCCTGCCCGCCGGCGGCGGAAGTGGCGATCTGCGATCGCCGTCCCATCGGTTGGTCGCCGATGACGGTAAAGACATGCTTGAAAACCGAGGGCCCGCCGGTTCCCCTCCCGTCGTACTCGTCGCGGACTTCGAGGGCAGCCCTTTCTATCCGGCTCACCACCGCCTCGGTCTGCGCCGCGGTGGTGCCCTGGGGCATCGCCAGGGAAACCACGAGCCAGTCGGAGTCGATCTCGGTCATGAAGGTGAACTTCAGGTGGCCGCCGGTGATCATTCCCGAGGTCCCCAGCAGCAGGGCCAGGCCTGCCGCAAGCGCGGTGAAGGGGCCGGCGACCGCGTCCCGCACGAGGCGGG
>JAPOZF010000012.1 GCA_026706165.1 Gemmatimonadota bacterium | reverse complement strand
CATGGTCTCCTGTGTCGATGAGCCATTCCGGAACGGCGCGCAGGTCCCCCGACTCGCTGAAGGCCGCCTCGACCACGGGGATCTCTTCGTCCGGCCAGGAGCGGGTCATGGTCGCCCGGGCGTACTCCAGCACCTCGCGGTTGTCGGTGCAGAGGCCGGTGAACCGCCCCGGGACGTCGACGAGGGCGGCGACCCCGGCCCCGGCCGGGCACCAGCGGAAGCTGAACAGGCTGACCCGGCCGCTGTCCGTTTCCCGGCCGGGTTCTCTCAGGTAGTTGATCCAGTGCTCCCCGGTCCAGGTCAGCTCCCCCTCGACCCGGGGTCTGTCGCCGTCGGCGCTCATATTCGATGCCTCGCGCGGTTCGGGTGCAATACCGCCGCGGCCGCTACCGGACCAGGCGGCGGAAGGAGTCCTCCTGAAGTCCGGCCTCCAGCAGGCTGTCGATGTCGCCGCTGCGCAGGCCCCCGGCGATGACCTCGAAGGTCTCGCGCACCCCGGCCGCGGTCGCGGCCACCGCCTCCTCGTCGTGCGCCGTGTTGAAGAAGAACCCCGTCGCCAGAATGAGGCCGCGGCGGGCGTTCTCCTGGACGAACAGGGTCGACACCTTCTTCGCCAGCTCCGCGTCCTCGATGTTGAAGCGGATGCCGGGATGGGCGGCGACGCCGGCGCACTCCGCGTCGATGCCGGCGTCCCTTGCCGCCTCGTTGATCCGCCCCATCAGGTCGGCGCCGATCTTCTCGAAATACGCCGGGGCGTCGAGGCGCCGCAGCTCTTTCAGGGTGGCGATCGAGGCGCTGATGCCGACGTTGTCGTCCCAGTAGGCGCTGGAGATGAACATGCCGGCCGCGGCCTGCATGACCTCGCGCCTGCCGACGACGGCCCCCATCGGGTAGCCGTTGGAGATCGCCTTGGCGAAGGCGGTCAGGTCCGGGGTCACCCCGGTGAACTCCTGGACGCCGCCGAGGGAGATGCGCCAGCCGCAGGAGACCTCGTCGAAGATGAGGACGACGCCGTAGCGGTTGGCGAGGTCGCGCACCCCTTCGAGGTACCCTTCCGGGGGCAGCTCCGAGCGCATCGGCTCCATGATGATGCAGGCCACCTCGTCCTCGTTCTGCCTCAGCAGGTCCTCGAGCATGTCGAGGTCGCCGTACTCGAAGGGGATCGCGGTCCCCTCGAGGGCGGCGGGGACGCCGACCGGATCGATCCCGGAGAACAGGTGGCCCTGCAGTTTCTCCCTCCCGAGGTTGGCCGCCAGGTACCAGTCGTGCCAGCCGTGGTAGCCGCTGAACAGCACCTTGTCGCGGCCGGTGGCGCCGCGCGCTATGCGCACGGCAACGGCGCAGGCCTCGCCGCCCCCCTTGCAGTAGCGGACCATCTCCGCGCACGGGACGATGTCGACGAGCAGCTCGGCGAGCTCCACCGAGTTCTCGTGGATGATGCTGTAGATCGATCCCTTGTCGATCGCCTCGACGACCGCGGCGTCGACGGTCGGGTTGGCGTACCCGAGGATGATCGGGCCGACGGCGCTGCCCCAGTCGATGTACTCGTTGCCGTCGACGTCCCGGATGCGGCAGCCCTTCGCCTTCTCGGCGTAGATCGGGCTGACCCCGAAGGCGGCGCGCGAGGGCCGGCGGCTGATCAGCTGCGAGATACCCGGGATCAGCTCGGCGGCGCGCGCGTGGATCTCGAGCGAGCGGGAAATGCGCGCAGAGGTTTCCGTCGCCGGTGCGGGTGCAGGTGCGGTTGCGGTCATGACAGTCTCCGTTGGTTGCGCCGCGGTCAGCGGCGGTACTTGTCGAGTTTCTCCTCGTCTACGGTAACCCCGAGGCCGGGCTCCATGGGCACGCGGATGCGGCCTCCCTCGAAGCGCAGGGGCTCGACGAGGATGTCGTCGGTCAGTCCGTGATAGCAGGTGTCGCTCGGGCCGGAAAAGCCCGGGGTGCAGGCGGCGATGTGGGCGACCGCGGCGGTCTTGAGCCCGAAGTCGTGGGCGCAGTGCATCAGGCAGGGGACGTCCCAGGCCGAGGCGGCATCGGCCACCTTCTTGACCGCCAGGATGCCCCCGGAGCCGACGGTGTCCGGCATCAGGAAGTCGGCGGCGCCGGCGGTCACCAGGGGGGCGATGCTGGCCGGATCGGAGATCCCCATGTTGACGAGGATCCCCATGCCGATCTCGCCGCGGAACTTCGCCAGCAGCCCGGTGTGGGCGGCGTCGCAGGGGTCCTCGAAGAAACGCACCCCGAGGTCGCGCATCTCCCGCATCTGGCCCTCGGCCACCTCGGGGCTGTACCCGGCGTTGGCGTCGGGGCGCAGCACCGCCTCCTCCCCGACCTCCTCCTGGATCGCCGCGGCGATGCGCAGGTCCTGCTCCGGGTCGTCGCCCGCCTTGGTCTTGATGAAGCGGAACCCCCACTCCTCGATGTAGGCGCGGGCGGTCTCGGCCGATGCGGACGGTTCCTTGATCCCCATGCAGGCGCAGAAGTCCGCCTCCTCCCGGACCACCCCGCCGAGCAGGCGGCAGACCGGCAGGCCGGCGCCCTTGCCGAGGGCGTCCCACTGCGCCATCTCGACCGCGGAGATCTCCCCGCTGCCGGCCCCGGCCTCCGTCAGCCTCGCCGCGGCCCCCTGGACGTCGGCAACGTGGTGGCCGGCCAGGACGGCGTTGACGTCGAAGGCGAAGGAGTTGATCCCCTCCCCCCAGCCGACCAGGCCGTCATCGGTTTCCAGCTTGGCGATCAGCCCGGCGGCCCCCTCGGTGGCGCGGTACTCGCCGCCGCGGTGGCGCCCCACGTAGGGGCCGACCGGGGGCTGGTAGGGTATGAACACTTCGGTCAGGGTGATTCTCGCTATCTGCATTCGATTTCCTCGTGTCCCGGTTCAGGAGGTTCCCGGGTGAAAGCTGCCGCCGATCCCGGGATTCCCGGCCCCCCATCGCGGCGTTTCATCGAGCCCGGTTCAGGCCGGCCCGCAGTAGAGGGCGGCCCCTGCCGCGTACACCCTGGCGGCGTCGGCGAGCCTGCGCACCGACACCCACTCGACGTCGGCGTGCGCGGTGTCGTTCGAGGGCCCGTAGTAGAAGGTCGGTATTCCGGTGCCGGCGACATAGAGGTTGGCGTCGCCGACGACGCGCCTCCCCACCAGCTCCGCGGCGCTTCCCGTTACCCGGCGGTGGGCCTCGGCCACGGCGACGACCGCAGGGTCCTCCCCGGGGGTCTCGAACGGCTCCCGCTCGTGCTCCATGGTCACGCTCAGCCCGAGGCCGCCCGCCTCGGCGTACGGCCGCGCCATCGCCTCGAGCTCGGCCAGCACCTCGGCGGCGCCCCGGCCGCTCATCCAGCGGCGGGTCCCGGTCAGGCGGCAGCGCAGCGGCGTGCGGTTGAAGTAGTCGCCGGCCTCGGCGATTCCGAGGTCGATGCGCTCGCTGCCGGCCAGGGGATGGGTCCGGCCGCAATCGAGCTCCTGCTGCAGCCGCTCGACGGCGACGATCAGCTCCCCCATGTGGCGGATCGGGTTGTCGGCGAAGTCGACGTACTGGGTGTGCCTGCCGCCGAGGGCGGAGGACAGCTCGATGGTGAACACCATGGAGCCCATGCTCATCACCCAGAGCTCGTCCGATCCCTCGACGATCAGGATGCGGTCCCCGGAAACGCGGCCGCAGTTGATGTCTTCGATCAGGGCCCGCGGACCGTCCTTGCCCGCCTCCGGCTCCTCGTGGCCGACCACCGCGGTCAGGACCACGTCCCCGGCCAGCGCCGTCCCGGAGTCGCGCAGGGCCTTCGCCGCCCCGAGCATCGAGGCCATCCCCCCCTTCATGTCGGTGGAACCGCGGCCG
>JAPOZF010000718.1 GCA_026706165.1 Gemmatimonadota bacterium | reverse complement strand
CCAGCCGGCGCATGGGCTGGAACCCCTCTTTCCCCGGGTGGAACTATTCGGCCCCCCTCGCCTTTTCTGCCGCCGGCGATTCGACTTCGATGCTGCGTCTCTCCGCCTCGGCTTCGCTCGCGGCGAGCGTGTTCCCCCGCGACGGACGTCAGAACCTGCAGGAAAACGGGAGCCTCAGGTCCACGGTGAGCTACCCGATCCTCGGGCCCAAGGCGACGATAAACCTCAGCGGTTCGGTATCGAGCCGCAGCGCGGCACTTGTCAAGCAGAAGACGAGAAGCCAGTCGATCGGATTCGGCTTCGCGTATCAGCCGCTTGTCAAGTCCGACGGGCCTTTCCGCTCGATGCGGGTCCGTTTGACTCCCGGTTTTATCACGGCTCGCAAGGCGAGCCGCGCCAATCCCGACAGTACGTTGGAGGAGCGAGGACTGCAGTACAACGCCTCTCTCAACATGTCGCCCGGGTGGGATATTGCGGAGAAAAAGCTCAGCACCTCGTTCGGTCTCAGCAAGCAGGACAACACCCTGAAGGGCAACAAGAACAAGAACGAGAGCATGAGATTCAGCACGGGGTACACCCTTCCGAAGGGGGTAAGGGCGAATTTTTCCGCCGGCGAGAGACGCTCTCAGCGAGGGTTGATCCGTCCGGTCTTCCTCGAAGAAAAAGTTGGAGATTTCGTTTCCAGGGATACCACGGAGCAGGCCGAGCTTTCGGAGACACTGAGCCGGAATTTCTCAACGAACCTCAAGGCGGAAGTCATGGGCTTCGATCTTTCCGGGAGGCAGAGCTGGAGCAGGTCGAAGAACACCAACACCGCAAATGCGGACGATCACCCTCGCAACAACTTTTTTGCCAAGGACCGCGAGAGCGAACGGTGGGAGTACAAGGTGAGCGCCAAGGGGGAGCTGCCAGGCAATCTCGTCGGCAGCACGTCGGTCAACTACAAGACCAGCGACCTCCGCCGCCTCCCGGTTACGCTGAGCACCGGCCGGGTCCACCGGGACGTCACCGACGACAGCGACGACCGCGACCTGTATCTTCACGGCTACCTCGACTGGCAGCCCAGCGAGGATCACGGCATGACGCTTTCCGGGTCGTCGCGGGTGATCCGCAGCGACAATCCCGGCGAGCCGGAACAGGACCGGGATACTTTCAACAGGAGTGCTTCCCTGCGTTACCGGGGGAGGTTCGACAGCGGCCTCAGGCTCAGCGCGAACCTCTCCTCGGGGGCCACCCATCGCGTCAACCTGCACTCGAGACGCTCCAGCCAGAACCAGCAAACCCGCGATCTGAGCTTCAGCGTCAACCCGAGCTACGAGCGGCTGGAAACCAGGATCAGCCACACCTTTAATATTTCGGCGCGGAGGACTATCTTCGATTTCGACCGGCAGACCAACCGCAATCTCCTCGCACGCCGCAGCAAAATCAGCCGCTCGTGGTCGATGTCGCACAGTCTGCAGCGTTCCGTAATTGAAAACCTCTCGCTCAGCGTAAACTACAGGTACAAAGCCGACGACAGGGGTATCCTGCTCGTCGAAAAGTCTTCCCAGATCGTCGAAGAGGACAACGCCGATCACAGCGTGAGCGTCAGCACCCGCTACAAACCGGGCACGGCGTTGTCGATTGGCACGAACTACCGATACGTCCTGGACCGGCAGTGGAAGTACGAGCCCGGCGGGGAAGAACGGGATTTGCAGCGCCGCAATACACACCGAAACTTTGGCGTGAACGCGGAGTTCATTCCCCGCCCCGAAACCAGGATATCGGCGAGTTACAGTCGCTCGCGGCAGCTGAGCGGAATCTTCGAATCGGTAAGAGTTTTAATCAGTCGCCGCGTCTGAGGCGTCGACTCGAAACCTCAGGGAGCTCGAACAAATGCCGGGAATGCCGAAATCCGAATACATATGGATGAACGGCCAGTGGGTCGCCTGGGACGATGCCGACATCCACGTCCTCTCTCACGTCGTCCATTACGGATCCAGTGTATTCGAGGGAATCCGCTGTTACGCGACACAGAAGGGGGCGGCCGTATTCCGTTTGCAGGACCACGTCGATCGTCTCTACGATTCCGCCAAGATCTACCGCATGGAGATCCCGTACACGCGCGAGCAGTTCTGCGAGGCGAACCTGGAAACCATTCGACGCAACAAGCTCGACGCCTGCTATATCAGGCCCATCGTCTACCGCGGCTACGGTTCCTTGGGAGTCGACCCCTCCAGCTGCCCCGTTGACTCGGTGATCGCCGTCTGGGAGTGGGGGGAATACCTGGGGGAGGAGGCCCTGGCCAAGGGAGTTTCGGTCTGCACCTCTTCCTGGAGCCGCATGGGGCCCAATACCTTTCCCTTTCTCGCCAAGGCGGGGGGCAACTACCTGAACTCGCAGCTCGTGCGCATGGAGGCGAACGAGAACGGCTATGACGAAGGGATCGTGCTCGGCCCGGACGGACTGGTAAGCGAGGGCAGCGGCGAGAACATCTTCGTCATCCGCGACGGACGGATCTACACGCCGGCTTCCAGCTACTCGATCCTTCCGGGATTCACCAGGCACACGGCGATCGCCATTGCGGGTGATCTCGGAATGGAAGTGGAGGAACGGGGGATTCCGCGGGAATTCCTGTACATAGCCGACGAGGTGTTTTTCACCGGGACAGCGGCGGAGATCTCTCCCATAAGAGCCATAGACAAGGTGCAGATCGGCGACGGCCGGCGCGGCCCGACAACAAAGAAGCTGCAGGACCTGTTTTTCGAAACCGTCAATGCAAGGACCGAGGACCGCCACCAGTGGCTGACATTCGTGTAGGAAAAAGAGCTGTGAAATCACGCGCAAATCCCGCCGGGTTGCCCCTGTTCGCCGCGGTGCTGATCGGGTCTTCTGCGGTCTTCGGAGGCGAGTGGGAGGACGTGCAACGGATCCTCTCGGGGACCCGGGATATCCTCGTCCTCGACGGTGGGGAAACGGCCCCGGTGCGCTCCCCGGGAACGGCGGCCCCGGAGTACGGAGACTGGCTGGTGCGCCATTTCCTGTCGGATCCGGAAAGCTTCAACCCGTTCACCTCGAGCGATGCCGGCGCTTCCAGCGTTCGGGACTACATCTTCGAATCGCTGCTGTCGCCACGACGGGAACCCCCTTACAAGCTCGAAGGACTGATAGCGGAAGGTTACCCGGAAATCGGCGACGATCACCTGAAGTACACCTTCGATATCCGCCCCGGGGTCCATTTCTCCGACGGAAAACCGCTGACCGCCGCGGACGTCCTCTTCAGCATGAAGGTGATCCAGCATCCGGAGGTGCTTGCCCCCCATCTGCGCAACTATTTCAACTCGGTCAGCGACGCCCGTATCGAAGGGGAATCCCGCATCTCGTTCTTCTGCAAGGAGCCGTACTTCCGCAACGACCTGATGCTGGGGGGTTTCAGCATCATCCCGAAGCACTTCTACGATTCGGAAGGGCTTCTCGATCGGGTCTCCATCAGCAGTCTGATCGACGGAACCTGGGAACAGGGGGAGCACGCCGGGTCGGCGCGGGCGTTTGCCCGGCGCTTCAACCGGGACTTCAACCGCGCCGTGCTTGGATCCGGGCCGTATTTCGTGGAGGACTTCGACCGCGACGTCGTCACCCAGCAGAAGGTCGTGCTCACCCGCAACCGGAACTACTGGGCCCGGGACAAGGGAATCGTTCCGGCATCCGGATTTGTGGACAGAATCGTCTTCAAAGTCATCAACAACACCGATGCCGCTTTCATCGAGCTGACCAACGGCAATCTCGACCTGTACGCTCTGCGGCCCCTGGAGTTCAAGGAGAAGAGCTGGACTGCCGAGTTCCAGCAGCGTTTCCTGAAGGTCATCCA
>JAPOZF010000723.1 GCA_026706165.1 Gemmatimonadota bacterium | reverse complement strand
ATCAGATTGATCGCCAGCAGGCAGGTCGTCGCCATTATTGCCAGCCCCGCAGCCTGGGCGCGCAGGGCGTGCCGGGGGAGCTGTCTGGCGAGGGAGCTGAACGAAGCCCCGCGACCATCGAGCCACTGCCCGGCGGCGAGAAACAACAGGACGGTCGGAGGAGCGAACCAGACGAATTCCGTGGCGAGAACGATGGCCAGCACCCTGACATGGGGCGCCCAGTCCCCCTGCAGGGCGGCCCCGTACAGAACCGCAGCCGCAGCGGCCGCGAGCCAGGGTATCGAGAACAGGGACCACAGGATGTTGATGCAGATCAAGCCCCCGAAGTGGTCGTACGCGGCGCTCAGGAACTCCTTCAGAGCGTTCACGCGGACCTCACTCCCCGGTCAACATGAAATGGGCGTAGGTCTTCGCCGTGCCGGCGACATCCCGCAGGCGGACGCGCTCGTCCGCACCGTGGGCGCGCCGGCCGTCGACTCCGTACCCGATTCCGGGAATGCCGGCTTCCTCGATGAAATAATGGAGGTCGGTGAATCCCGTGGCGACTCGAAATGCCGCACCGCGACGGCGCACCGCCTTGACGGAACGGGCGAACTGCTGCGGAAGATCGTGAGCTGCATCCATCACGCAGGGGTCGATCCGCAGCGCCGTCTCGACCCGGCAGCGGACCTGCGGCTGCGTTGCCGCTCCCACCGCAATGCTGGAACGCAGCTCCCGTTCCGCCTGCCCGAGGCGCTCGTTGGGGGGAACCCGCCGATCGAGGCTGAAAGTTGCATCGCCGGGAACTGTATTGACCTTCTGACCGGTGCCTCCGAAGACGCCCCCGATATTCAGCGTCGGATAGCGGTCCTTTCCGTTGAAATCGCGGTACCGCCGACCGGCGGTCGTCAGATCCCTCCTGTATCGCTGCAGGTGACGGGCAACGGCCAGCATCGCTTCGAACGCGTTGCGCCCCTGGTCGGGACTCGAGGCATGCGCAGGTTTTCCCTGAAGGTGGACGTACAGCCACAATACGCCGTTGTGACCGAGGCCTACACGCGTGCCGGCCGCTCCTTCGCACACGACCGCGCTATCGGCATTCACCAGGCCTCGACGAACGATGTACCCGGCCCCCAGCTCGCCGCCCGTCTCCTCGTCTGCGGTGAATGAGCACTCGACATTGAACGCCGGCTGGGCCCCGCTGCGGCGCAGGCAATCGATGGCGGTCAGAAGAGCGACGATCGATCCCTTCATGTCCCCGGAGCCGCGACCGTACATCCAGCCGTTCTCCGCCTGCGGCTGAAAGGGAGAGAACTTCCATTTTCCCGCGGCCGGAACGACATCGTAATGAGCGTTGAAATGGACGGTGCGCGCGGCGCCGACGTCCCACCGCGCGATCAGGTTGTAACGCGGATATTCCGGAGCGACTCCCGCGGCTCCGGCGGTTTTCGGCGGCACTTTGTGCACCCGCGTCTTCAGGCCGAGGTCCGTGCAGGACTTCTCGAGACAGGCCACCATCTCCCCGTACAGTTCCCCCGGAGGATTGACCGTGGGAATTGCCACCAGCCTGCGCAACCGGGAGGCGATCCGGCTGCCGGATCGATCGACATGTTCGAGGGCGGTCATGGTCATGCGGGTTCCACCAGGTTCTCAGGGTGCTGCGGATCCTCGCCGGCATCTCTCCTCGTTCCGACCCGGATTCCCCTGATCGAAGTCGAGCTGAGGTCGCTGCGGAAAAGGGTTTCCGGCACTTCGACGAAGAGATGCGCGAAGCGCCGGGGAAGCTCGAGGTCTTTCAGGGTCGCGAACCGATCTTGCTGCACCCGGCCGGCAACGTAGAATCGGCACGAAGAGCGTTCGAGCTCGGACAGGGCCTGGGACAGGGCCGCTCCATCCCCTCCGTAGTAGGCCGGATCCAGGAGCCGCACCGCGGTGTCGTAACCGATCGCGAAACAGCAGCCGGGAAACAGGCGCGCTTTTTCAACGAAAGTGGCTGCCCTGGTTACGAATACCGGCAGCGACGTTGTGGCCAGCCGGGCGAGGACTTCGGCGTAGGCCAACTCCGGTTTGTCGACGTTGGCGATCGAAAGCTCCAGCACCGGTGGGAGTCCGCTCAACTCCCCCCCGGCCCGAACGAGCCCCAGGTGCCCCTCGTGCTGGGGGTTGAAGGACCCGGACAGAAGCAGGTACCGGCCGGATGGGGACGGTTTTGCGAGCTCACCGCTGTCATCGGTTGAGGACGGCCAGACGGCTACCTCCCGTTCTCCACACATGACCTCTTCGAGCTCCGCCACGACGGCATGGCGGCCGCGGCGGAACTTCCACCAGGACTCCGTGCCGGTGGAAGCCGGAATCGGGACTTCGCACGCCCGGGCGATGGAGAAAACCAGTTCCCTGCTGAGCACGTCCTCCTGATCGAGGCGGTCTGCCTTTCCTTTCTCGAACTCGATTGCCAGGGTCTCGTAGGCATCGCCGGAGCGCACCGCGATCCAGGCCCTGTCCTCCCCTCGCCGGCGGCGCGTCGTTGTGAGCGCGGCGGTGCAGCCTGCTCCGATGCAGTCGGAAACAGGAGCGTCCGTCTGACTTCCACCGACGAGTTCCACAGTCCGTCGGTAGGCGCGGTGCGCCATCAGCCGCGCTGTCTCCTCACTGACCGGAAGGGACCGCGAGATGCCCAGGAAATCTTGAAGAGCCCCGCCGTGGTATGGCACCTGCACCTCGACAACCGCGCCGGAAGCGCCCGGGTGGTTCACCAGCCACGGAACCGCGACGCTCCCCCCGCCGGTGGCCGCCAGGCTGATCCTCGTGGAGGTGCCGATGATTCCCTCTACTGCATCCCAGATCTGGGGCGGAGTGCTCAATGGCTCAACACCCGCCCGCGGCAGTCGGGACCCTGCAACCTTAATCTGCGAGGGACAGGACAAAATCGAACACACTCTGGACGCCCCACCCGAGCAGGAACAGGCCGCAGACGATGTTGAGAACGAGAAGGGACCGGTTCATCTGCAATTCCGGGGGAAGGAAGCGGCGGTCTGTCCAGGCCATCAACAGACACCAGAGACCACAGGTCAGAACGCCCCCGAAAATCGCCGCCGGCGTTACGATCTCGACGGGATTGCCCCCGAGCCACATGATGGCGACACCGCCAAAACCGCAGTAGGCGACCACCCATACACGCAATTCCGGCAACGGCATGTCCCTGACCCTGGCAACCACAGGCCTGAGACACTCATGGGTGGTGCGCACGTACAGCTCGTAGGCTCCCATGATCGTCCCCATGAAAGCGATGAAGACTCCGGCCTGGTAGAGGTAAAGGAGGCGGGGATGGAGCTGGGTCAGGAATTCCGCCTGAACCGAAAGCAGCTGCAGGCCGGAGGGAACGATCTGCTGCGGATAGAGGATGACGGCGCCGAGTATCATGAACGCCATCGTGAACAGGACTATGCAGGCGAAGGAGCCGAGAGAATCGACGAGAGGTGCGCGCAGCCAGATCCGCCCCCTGGCCAGGTTGTCCGGGTCCTTGTTCAAGGCGACTCCGGAGGAGTCGCCGACAACCCGTTTGCCCAGCAGTCCCCAGCCCTTCTCACGCAGCATACCGATGTAGCCGAAATAGTCCTGGGTGCCGCCGCCGATGGCGCCGAGATAGGTACCCAGCTCGATCCAGGGGGACCGCGACCCCACTTCGGGGTACTTCTCCATCAGCCAGGGCTGATACCCGGGAATGCCCGGCACGAGAGTGCCGTATGCCACGGCCAGCCAGTCCGGATCGGTGGCAAAGACGGCGATCAGGATAAAGATGAGAAGAAGGCCGACGATCACGGTTTGGAGACGCTCGAGCAGCGCGTAGCTCTGCACCATGACGATGGTGCAGA
>JAPOZF010000623.1 GCA_026706165.1 Gemmatimonadota bacterium | reverse complement strand
GGGAAACGTGGACCGGGTGTGTCAGCAGCTTGTCATGAGCGGGCGGGGGCGGGGCGAGGGACTTCAGGTTGCGCTCGATCACCTGCACCGCCCGAGGCGCGCACTCGATCAAGGTGACGTCCCGGGCTCCTCGGCTCAACGCCTCGATGCCGACACTGCCGCTGCCGGAGAAGCAGTCCAGGAAGACAGACTTCTCCACCTCCTCCCGGACCAGGTTGAACAGGGTCTCCTTCAACTTGTCTGAAGTCGGCCGCGTCTCAGGACCTCGCAGGGTGGCCAGGCGCTGGTGCTTGAACTTGCCGGCGATGACGCGAACCATGAGTGCAACGCTCCGCTGCAAAAAAGGAGGCGTTTCTCCGCGAGTCCGGTGAGTTCGGACCGCGGGTGCGGTCAGGGCGGGGTGCTACCCCACTCCCACCAAGCCATAGCGGGCTTGCCAACCTGAGCTCAGGCTGGCAACCCATTGGCCCAGGGATGCTTGGGAATCGACGGTGTGCACCAGGCACGCGGCTTCTGTGCGGGCGGTCTCCAGAATGCGGCGGTCGCGCAACAGGTGAGCCACGCGCAGGGTGGGCAGACCCGACTGTCGGGCGCCGAAAAACTCCCCGGGGCCTCGTATCTCCAGATCCTTCTCTGCAATCACGAATCCGTCGGTGGTATCCCGCATACAGTTCAGCCTTCGGGCGGCATCCGGGCTGATCGTCCTGGAACCCTGCATCAACAGGCAATAGGACGGCTCCCGACCGCGTCCGACCCGGCCGCGGAGCTGATGCAACTGCGCCAGACCGAAGCGCTCGGCGTGCTCGATGAGCATCACGGTCGCGTTGGCCACGTCCACGCCGACCTCGATCACGGTTGTCGAAACCAGGATGTCGGTTTGCCCGCTGGCGAAGCGGTGCATGACGACCTCCTTTTCCGGGCTCTTGAGCCGGCCGTGGAGCAGCTCGACCCGGAAGTCGGGGAAGACCTTGCCTTGCAGGTGCTCGAAGATCTTCCGCGCCGGCCGCAGGTCCAGCTTTTCCGACTCCTCGATCAGGGGGCAGAGCACGTAGACCTGTCTGCCCTTTCGAACCTGATCGGCAATGAACCGGTAGGCGCGCGACCGTTTGAGGTCGTCCAGCAGGTGGGTCTTGACCGGGCTCCGGTTGGGGGGCATTTCGTCGATGACGGAAACGTCCAGATCGCCGTAAAGCGTCATGGAGAGAGTCCGGGGGATCGGCGTGGCCGTCATCACCAGGGTATGGGGATGCACGCCCTTCTTCATGAGGTTGAAGCGTTGGCGCACGCCGAATCGGTGCTGTTCGTCAATGACCGCCAGTCCCAGCTTCCGGAAGGAGACGTCCGGTTCCAGCAAGGCATGGGTGCCGATCAGCAGTTGGAGTCTCCCCTGGGACAACTCCTCGAGCAGGCTGGACCGCTCCGCCTTCTTCAGCCCGCCGGTCAGCAATCCGATGCGGTAGCCGCTTTCGGTGAACAGGCGTCCGGCGTAGTGGTAGTGTTGCTCGGCCAGGATCTCGGTGGGCGCCATGAAGGCCACCTGGGCCCCGTTCTCCATGGCCATGGCGCCGGCCTGCAGAGCGACAACGGTCTTGCCGCAACCCACGTCTCCCTGCAGGAGGCGGTTCATGGGAGTGGGCTGGCGCATGTCCTCGGCCAACTCGTCGAGAACCCTTTCCTGCGCCCGGGTCGGTCGGAAGGGCAGAAAACCGCCGGCGGCCCCGCGGAGGCCCGGATCGATGCGGAAGGGCATCCCCCGAAGGTTGCGGGCCAGGCGGCGCTTCCACCGGACCCCCACTTCCAGTAGAAACAGCTCCTCGAAGATCAGCCTGAACAGAGCCGGAGTGCGCCTGGAGGCCAGATCCTCGACTCGGGTATCGGGCGAGGGGAAGTGGGATTCCTGCAGGGCCGCCCGGCGGTCCATGAGGTCGTGGCGCTCCAGAACCGCCAGCGGCAGAGTTTCCGGGACGCCGGAGAGTTCCGACAGGACGGTGTGGATCAGGCGCCGCAGAGTGCGGGTCCCCAAGCCTCTGGCGGCCTCGTAGACGGGAACGATTCGACCCATGTCGATCGAGCCCTGAACAGGGACCGCCGGGTCCAGGATTTCAAACTCGGGATTGATGACTTGCAGGCTGCCGGCGCCGTAGGGGGCAAGCTCGAACTTCCCGTGAAAGATGACCTGCTGTCCCCGCTTGAAGATCTTGCGCTGGTGCAGGTATTCCGAGTGAAACCACTTGCAGCGGATCAGGCCGGTCTGATCGCGGGCGGCCAGGTCGAAGATCTTGAGGCGGCGCTTGCGCGTGACCGTCAAACGGACAGTCGAAACCTCGACCAGTATGGAGGTCTTGGCTCCCGGTTGAAGATCTCCCACCTGGCAAAAACGGGTGCGGTCCTCGTAGCGGTAGGGAAGGGTGTAAAGCAGGTCTTCGACGGTGTGGATGTTCTTGGCGGCAAGGTCGCGGGCTCTCCCTGGCCCCACCCCCTTGACGAATTGCACCGGAGTCTGAAGTTCCAGCATGTGCCAGTCGGCCGGCGGGGTGTTCGCGCCACCGGGAAGAACCGTCCGGACCGCAAGCGAATGGCTGTCCATCCTGGATCTTAAAACAGCCTTCCCTGTTCCCGGGCGGCGGGAACGTCTACCGTCGGTAGGCGGACGTCGGTTTGCGAGCCCAGATCAGATAGCTCTTGATAAAGGGATTGATGTCGCCGTTCAGGACTCGGTCGGCATCGCCCACCTCCTTCCTGGTGCGGTGGTCCTTGACCAGGCGATAGGGATGGAGCACGTAGGAGCGGATCTGGCTGCCCCAAGCGATTTCCAGCTTGCTGTCTTCGATGGCTCGGCTCTCGGCCCGCTTCTTCTCCAGCTCGGCCTCGTAGAGACGGGAACGAAGGATCTTCATGGCTACCGACCGGTTCTTGTGCTGGGAACGCTCGTTTTGGCACTGCACCACGATCCCGGTGGGCAGGTGAGTGATACGGACCGCCGAATCGGTGGTGTTGACGTGTTGTCCGCCGGCGCCGGTGGAGCGATAGGTGTCAATCCGCAGGTCCTTTTCCTCGATGACCACCTCCACGGCGTCATCGATTTCGGGAGAGACGAAGACGGAAGAGAAGGAGGTGTGCCGGCGCTTGTTGGCGTCGAAGGGAGAGATGCGGACCAGGCGGTGAACTCCCACCTCGGACATCAGGAGTCCATAGGCATTGAGACCCTTGATGGCGATGGTTGCCGACTTGATCCCGGCCTCCTCACCGGCCTGGCTGTCCACCAGCTCGTGGGTGAAGTCCTGCTGTTCGGCCCATCGCAGGTACATGCGCAGCAACATCTCGGCCCAATCCTGGGACTCGGTGCCGCCGGCTCCCGGATGGACGGTCAGGAAGGCGTTGGCCTGGGCGTTCTCGCCGCTCAGCAACGTCCGGGTCTCGGCCTCTCCCACCCGCAATTCCAGCCGGGACATCTCCTCCCGGATATCCGCGCTGACGTCCTCGCCCTCGGCTCCCAGGTCGAAATAGGCCTCCAGGTCTTCGACTGAACGACTCAGCTCCCCGTCCAGGGTCAGGTCGGCTTCCAGCCGCTTGCGTCGCTGCAGCAATGTCTGGGACTGGGTCGGGTCCGTCCAAAAGGCTGGATCGGCGATATCCTTTTCCAACTGGTCTAGTTCCGTGCGCTTGGTATCGGCGTCAAAGATAGCTCCGAATATCGCGAACCCGTTTCTCCAGCACCTGAAAACTTCGGGTCAAATCCTCCTGTATCATGACTTTCTCCCGTCCCTTGTTCCGCGAAACAGGAACGCCCCGTTTCGTTGTTCACGGTGGGCCATCTTAGCACAGGGCAGGGAACGGGGCATGGATTGACGACC
>JAPOZF010000260.1 GCA_026706165.1 Gemmatimonadota bacterium | reverse complement strand
CGATCCACGCGGCCGCCTCCCGGTCGAATGCATGGGGATGGAAGAATTTGCGGCTCGCCTCGGAAACCCCGGCGAAGAAACCGGGGATCTTCGGGACGTCGGCGTCCGTGAGAAGGCGAATGGCTGTATCTGGCGGGTTCCCGGTCATGTAGGCTCTCACCGAAGGTTGCCCTGGAGGGGGCTGTTCGTCGGAGCGTCGTTCAGCGAAGCAGGATCAGTTTGCGCGTCCGCACCTGCCCGCCGGCGCTGAGCCGGCAGGTATATACGCCGGAAGCCAGTTCCCTCCCAGTGGCAGTGCGCCCATCCCAGGTGAAGGAATGGGTCCCCGCCGGGTATGGCCCCCGGGCAAGCGTTGCGGCCTTCTGTCCATTCAAATTGTACACCGCCAGCTCCATTTCGCCCCCGGTTTCCAGGTCGACGCGGATTGCCGTCGACTGGTTGAAGGGGTTGGGGAAGTTCTGCGCGAGGTTGAAGGCAGAGCGCCGGCCGTCAACCTCCCCTTCCTCCCCGGCCACCGCGGTCGATATCGGCGGGGTGGTGCTGCCGGATATGGCCTCGTCGTCGAGCCTGTAGGCCTGGATGCCCACGGTGCCGTCGGCGACGTAGAGCAGGCCGTCGTCGTGCGGCTGCACGCTCCAGGCGAACCCCGGATAGGTGTGGTAGCCGACTTCCACCGGCCGCGCCGGGTCGCCGAGGTCGAATACCCGCAACCCCGCGTCGTAGTATGCCCAGTAGAGCAGCCCGTCCCGGACCCAGGGGTTGTGGGGGCCCAAGATGTCCCGGTGAGGGGGCGGCCGGCTGGCGAAAGAGTGGACCACCCGCGGCTGCTGGGGGTCGGCGATGTCGACGACGTGGAGGCGCCGCTCCCAGCCGCCGAACTCCTGGTTGCCGTAGACGTAGCCCCCCTCGGCCCAGGCGCTGTGGATGCCCTCGGGGAAAGGCACCTCCGCAAGCAGGGCGGGGGCGTCCGGGTCGGTGAGGTCGAGGAGGACCAGCCCGGAGTCGTAATCGCTGATGACCGCGAGGTTGTCCCGGATGAAGATGTCGTGTACCAGGTTGCTGAAGGTCCCGTGCTGCCAGAAACCCGAAACCACGGGCGCCGCGGGAACCGATATGTCGACGATGCTCAGGCCCGGACTGGCCATGTGGGCGAGATAGAGGCGGTCGCCGTGGATGAAGAGATTGTGGACCCCTCCCCAGCCGGGCTCCTCGAGCCGCGAGAGCTCGGCCGGGTTTTCCGGATCGGAGATGTCGAGAATCAGCAGACCGAAGTCGGCCTCGTTCGCCTGAACGCCGATTACCGCCAGATCACCCGCGACCTTGATGTCCAGCGCCGGTCCGGGGGTGGGGACCTCGGCTGCCTTGCGCATGGCGGCAGGGTCGGAGATGTCGACGACGTGGACGAGGCCGCGGAAGTCCCCCATCAGCGCGTGGTCCCCCGCCAGCTAGAGGTCGGCCCCGTAAGGGAACTGCCCTTCCCGGGAAAGGGGGACAAGGACGATCTCGCCGACGCGTTCCACGTTGAGGCTGTCGGGGGCATCCTCGGGGGCAAAGATGGGGAAAGGTTCTTCCTGAGCGGTGGTGGCCGCGGCAACGAGGAGGATCAGCAACGGCAGGGCCTTCCGCTTCACGGCAGGCATGAACTTTCCGGGGTGCATGGCTGGTCCTCCTGGATTCAGGGGCGGCACCGCCCGATTGGCCCGGAACTCTCCTGCATACAGGACGCCTCCGGGAACCGGGAAGGTTCCGCTGCCCGCGGAACCGGGGCGGAAGCTCATGGGTCTTTGGGTTTGGAAAGAACGGCCCTTCCGTCAATATTCACCGAAACCGGAGGATCCGACATGAACGGAGCCGTCGCCACCATACTTTCCTCCCTCTGGCTGCCGGTGCTGGTGCTGATCATCTCCCTGTTCAGGTTCGGCGCCGAAGGCATCGTCCACGCCGGCGCAACGGACATCTTCTGGCTGTTCGCGCTGACCTGGCCGGCCGCGATACCGCTGACCTGGGCGGTGCGCCTGATGCACCGCCATTCCCCCCTCCTCGCTTCCGGCTGCGCCGCAGTGCTGGGGTCGGCGACGGCCTGGGGCGCCATCGTCGGAGGGCTGCTCGGCCCGATCGGCGTCGTCGCCTACGCCCTCCTCGCGGCGCTGCCGGCATGGATCATCCTGAAGGTTCTGGCCCACCGAAGCACAGGAGAGACACCGGCGCAGGGGTAGCCGGTTTCCCGGACCCGTCTTTCCCGGGGCGGGCATTGCCGAACCCGGAGGGGACAGGCTAGAATATCCGGTCCGACTCCGCATTCCAGCGGACGGATATTCCACGGCAACCGGGCCATCGCCACCAACGCCGCAGAAACCATCGAAGCGAAGCTGAAGTCGGGGGAGACCCTACTCGTCAGCGAGGTGGATCCCCCCCTCGGCGCCTGGACCGGCAAGGTGTCATGCTGGTGGGAGCATGTCGAGGAAGACCTGCTCTCCGGCGCCTTCGCCCCCTGGCTCCGCAGCCCGTACTACATCGGCGAGATCGACGGCGAGGTCGCCGGGTACATGACCTGCCTGATCCCGGCGCGAAACCCCGAGGTCGGCCTCGTGGAGTTCGTCTACACCGCGGAGGAACACCGCCGCAAGGGGGTCGGCACCGCCCTGCTGCGGCAGCTGATCGCCCGCTTCGAAGCCAACGGCGGGCTCGCCCTGTACCTCTGCACCACCGGTCCCGGGGCCGGGCGGCTGTACGAGAGCTGCGGCTTCGACTACTTCGTCGGAGACGGCATGCGCTGCCTGTCGGAGGCGGCCGGCGACTTCGACGCCGGGTACCTCGCCCGCGCCGGGGATGCCTCGGTCCGCGAGGCGCACTGGGGGGACCTTCCGGGCGCCTCGGTGCTGTTCTGCCACCCGCAGCCTGCCTGGGAGATCAAGGAGTACCTGAGCCACTGCTTCCGCGGAACTCGTTTCGAAGGTCACTTCACGCGGCTGATGCGCCGCGTCGAGGAGGACCGGGGCCTCATCGTGGTGCTGGAGAACCCGCGCCGGAGAGTGGTCGGCTGCGCCGTCGCCGAGCGCCTGCCGACGTTCCACCAGCAGCACGTCGCCCAGCTCAGCTTCCGCGTCGCCCCGGAGTACGCGGACCAGACCGGCGAGCTGCTCGACGCAGCCGCTTCCCGCGCCCACCGGATCGGCGTCTGCGTCCTGCAGGCCTACGCCGCCGAAGGGGACGGGGATGCCGGGCAGGCCCTGGAGCAGGAGGGGTTCGAGCTCGAAGCGGTGCTGCCGCGGCGTCTGCGGACCGGGAACGGCCTCGCCGGCCTGGCCGTGTACGGCAGGCAGCTTGCGGAGACGGGACCGCGGCGCCCCCGGCACGAGTACTACGGGGAAAGAAGACCCTGGCAGACGGAGCGGATCCTCGCCGGGGAAAGGGGGTGAGGGACATGCTCGAGCCGATTCCGCTGGTAGCCCATGACAGGTTGGAGGAGCAGGCCGAAGCCGTGCACCGCGACGGATACGCCTATCTGCCCGGGGTCATCGACGCCGGGGAAGTCCAGCGGCTGCGCGAGGCCATGGACGCCCTGGAGGCGATCCCGGAGAGCTACGACCGCACAAAAACCCCGGAACGGGGCGGCTTCTTCAGCAAGTCCATCAACAACGCCTTCAACCGCGACCCGCTGTTCACCGGCTACCTCGACCGCCCGCGGGTCATCGAGCTGGCCGAGGCCCTGCACGGCCCCGACTGCCACTGCATCGGCATGACCGCCTGGCTGACCGGCCCGGGGCGGCCGGAGCAGAAGCTTCACGCCGACTGGCAGCCTCTGACGGTTCCCGAAGACCTGATGGGCGATCCCCGCCTGCGCATCCGCGTGTACAC
>JAPOZF010000704.1 GCA_026706165.1 Gemmatimonadota bacterium | reverse complement strand
GCAGAAGCTGCTGCGCGACCGGCTCCTCGGATAAGCCCGCCGCCCGATCCCGCTACCTCAGCAGGGAGACCTTCCTCCCCTGGCTGAATTCACCGGCCCGCATCTCGACAAAATAGACGCCGCTGGCCGCCCTGTTTCCCAGGTGGTCGAGGCCGTTCCAGTAGACGGCGTGGGTCCCCGCCTCGAGGCCGGCCGAGACGAGAGTGCGCACCAAGGCTCCGCGCAGGTCGTAGACCCGCAGCTCGGCGCGCGCCGGCCGGGGCAGGTCGAAGCGCAGGTGGGTGTGGCTGTTGAAGGGGTTGGGCCAGCCCTGGTGGAGGGCGAAGCGCTCGGGAAGCCCGCCGGCGGAGGCTTCCACCGCGGTATCGTGCGTCGGTTCGCTGGTCAGAAAGGGGCGCCAGTCGACCTCCCCTTCGAACAGGGCGGCTATGGCGGTGCTGTCGGTCGTGCCCCAGTAGTTCCCGCGGGCATTCACCGGCAGTCCGGACTGGTTGACGATGGCGGCGCGGTTGTTGACGAAGGAGTTGCCGGTTATTTCCCCGGGCACCCGGGAGCCGCTGATCGTTACCGCCGTGAGGTTGTTCTCGAACCGGTTGTCGATCAGCCCCGGCGCCGAATCGAGCGACTCGACCCCGAACGAGCCGTTGCGGAAAATCGAGTTGCGCGCCGTCACGCCCTCGACTCCGATCAGCGACATCCCCGAGCTGCTGGCGAAACCGCTCATGTCGATCAGCCCGGTGGCGCCGCCTCTCAGCACCAGCCCGGTGCCGACGTTGTCCTCGAACAGGGTCGTCCAGACCTCCATGCGGGAGTCGGCGAAGACGGCGCCGTGGCCGATGTTGCGGGAGACCGTCACGTCCTCGAACACCATCCGGGAAAGGCCGCTGCCGAGAATGCCGTTCCTGCGGTTGCCGTTGATCTCGCAGAAGTGGAGTTGGACCTCCCCCTCCCACGGGTCGAGCTGCAACCCGTGCAGGGTGCTGCCGGTGACCGTGCATTTCCACAGCTCGATCTTCTGCCCTCGGCCCCCCGTCGCCACCAGGCCTGAGCGCGGGTCCTCCTCGTCGAGCTGTCCCGACGACTCGATCCTCGTGGAGATCGCCAGCAGACCGCTGTTGCCCAGCGAGATTCCCTCCCAGCCTGTGTTCTCGATGACGCTGTCGCGCACCCGCACCAGTCCGGTCCCCCAGGCCCGGAGCGCGGTTCCGGTGATATCCTTCAGGGTCGACCCGTCGACGGTCAGCTCGCCGTGCACGGACATGTTGATTCCGTGGACGGTCCGCCGGACGGTCGCGTTCTCCAGGTGGGCCCGCCCCCTGCCGGAGACCTCCCCGGTCAGGGCGAAGCCGCTCTGACTGATCTCGAGATGGGAAGCCTCGAGGGTCCCGTCGGCTTTCAGCACCAGTCCGTACCAGAGTGAATCGCTCGACGGCGAGTCTACGGTGAGCTCCACCGGGCCGGCCGGAGTTCCCGCTATCTTCAGCCCGCCCTTGACCACGAGCTCGGTAAACCCCGAGCTCTCCCCGCGCCCGGAGAGATCGCTCGGGGCGAAACGCACGGTGGCGCCGCTGTCTATCACCAGCTCGGAACCCTTCTCGACATGGAGGTCCCAGGGCAGGACGCGGTCCTGGGACCAGGTGGTCACTCCGGCCGGCAGCCGCTGCCGCAGGAGCCCGTACCGCGAGTTCTCGACCCGCAGCCCGCCGGAGGCCTCGGCCTCTTCAACCCCCCCGGAGCCGCTCGTCATCAGGAGCAGGCCGAGCCAGTCGCCGGAGCGCGGCCGCTCCTCGGCGGACTCGAGGACCACCGGGTCCCCGGAATCGCCGCGCACCTCGAGCTCGCCGTAGACGATCATCTCCCCGAAGCTGCGGTCGAAGCCGGCGGCGCGGCTGTCGCCGCGACGGAAGCGCACCCGGGTGCCGGCCTCCAGTACCAGGCGCACCCCCGGCTCGACGACGACGTCGCCGTCGACCTCGACCTCCCCGGACCAGACGGCGTCGGCCGAGACGTTCCCCTCCACCGGCTGGCGCACGAGGATGTCGAGGCCCATGCGGCCGCCGCCGAGGTCGCGGATGTTCTCGATGGCGATGCCGAGGGGAACGCCGCGCTCGAAGCGGGCGTGGGCCCGCAGGCCGGGATTGGTGGTCAGGTCGGCGCGGTCGAAGCGGTCGCCGTCGAAGGGGTCGGTGGCGTCTCCCCGGTTGCCGTTGTGTTCGCTTGCGTAGGTCTCGTCGCGGGCCCAGAAATCGAGGTTGTCGCCGCCCCTGAGAGGGTCCGGCTGCTCCCCGGGATAACCGCGGTCGGCGAACAGTCCGTCGGCGCAGACGAGATCGACCTGCTTGTGGCGCTCCTCGTCGTTGTCGGCCCCCTCGTCGACATGCCATACCAGCAGCCCGCCGGCGGGGATGTTGCGGTTGTAGAAGCTGCCGGAGTTCTGGCGGTTCTCGATCAGGAAGTACTCCTCCTCGGAAACCGGGATCCGGTACACCGGACCGCCGCGGTCGATCTGCTCCATCTCGAGGCCGCGCAGCGACCCGGTGACCTCGACGAGGTTCTCGTTCTCCCTGCCGAGCCAGCCCAGCTGCGCCAGCGACCAGGCGGTGAAGGGGTTGGGGCCGTCCTCGACTCCCCACCCGAGGGTGCCCAGCCCCATCAGCCCCCACTTGCCGATCCCGGCGCCGTCGAGCGCCCAGTCGATCTCCCTGCCGAGAAGCACCGTCGACTGATCGAACAGGTCGGGAAGCCCGAGCACGTGGGCGAACTCGTGGCACATGGTCGCCGAGGTAACGGAGAAGACGTGGCCGCGCTGGGTGGTCCCCCCGAAGCCGGAGAAACGGCCGCGCACGCGGATGTTTCCCCCGCCGGCGGCCGGGTCGTCGCTGATGAAGTCGGCGTCGAACCCGAGAGACGCGAGCCCGGTGGCGGTACGCAGCAGGAAGTTCACCGGCACCGTGAGCAGATTGATAAAGACGACGTCGACGTAGCCGTCGTCGTCCCCGGAATTCGGCATCCCGTCGGGGCCGTCGTTGTCGAAACGGCCCATGTCGACGTCGGCGTCCGCCTGGGTCAGGATCTCGAGGTTGAAGCGCGGGTAATCGCCGGAAGCTCCACCCTCTTCGGGCAGGTAGGCCGCGGCCTCCTCCAGGGAGCTGTAACGCCTGGGGAGAACCTCCCCCCTTACCAGGAGCTGGCCGCGCGACATCTCGTCGTAGAAGTGGGCGAAGCTGCCCGGAAGGCCGGGGTCGAACAGGTCGTCGGCCCAGGAGGGTTTGCTGTCGGCGCCGTCCGCCTCGCCGCGGAACTTGGCGAAGATCACCAGGGCGTTGAAGGTCCCCGCGACGGTGCCGCGGCTGTCCTGCGCGGTCCGGTTGGCGCCGGAGGCGCCGGCCTGCTTGTGGGTGCCGCCCCGCCGCGGTTGCGCCGCAAGAGCCGGTTCCGCGGAAAACCCGGATAGGGATTCCCCGGCCGCATGCCCCCCTCCGGTGCCGCCGCAGGTCACGACCCCCTCGGGGATCAGCTCGACCTCCGGGGCGCTGCCGGCGTCGCCGGGGCCGAGGCAGACGAGAAGCCAGACCGCCGCGGCTGCCGGGAGGCGGCCCCCCGCGGCTAAGGGCAAGGCGTCCTGCGGCATTCGGCTATGAACTCGGATGCCTCGAAATCGTAGGTCTTGAAGGGGTCGTCGAGGTTGAGGTACATCTCGTCCTCGACGTAGATCGAGTCCCAGTCGATGACGTAACGGGCCTTGTGGTCGGTTAGCTCGCGCATCACCCCCGAGCGCGCCCGAGCCCGGGTATCCTGCGGAGGCGTCACGATCGCCCGGTTCACCATTTCGTCGGAGACCACCTTCCTGGTAATCCC
>JAPOZF010000729.1 GCA_026706165.1 Gemmatimonadota bacterium | reverse complement strand
GGGCGGGAATCGAAGCGAAAGGAAAGGGACGGAGAGCCATGTTTGAACACCGCGAGCAGGCCCCGGCCGACCCGATCCTGGGTCTGACCGCGGCCTTCAGGGAAGACCCGGCCCCCGGCAAGATCAACCTCGGGGTCGGCGTGTACTGCGACGACCGGGGGGAGACCCCGGTATTCTCCGCGGTAAAGGAGGCGGAAACCCGTCTGCTGGCCGCCCAGTCGACGAAGAACTACCTGCCGATCGACGGCACCCCGGACTTCGGCCGCGAGGTGCGGAAGCTGCTGTTCGGGCAGGAACTGGCCGAACGGTACGGCGCCGCCGCGGTGACGGTGCAGGCTCCCGGCGGCACCGGGGCCCTGCGCCTGGCCGGCGATTTCCTCAAGCGCCTGTTCCCCGGCGCCGGCGTCTGGCTCAGCGAGCCGACGTGGGCAAACCACTCCCAGGTGTTCGCCGCCGCGGGCTTGGGGACCGCCACCTGCCCCTACTTCGACTCCGACGCCAACGGCCTCGACTTCGATGCCTTCTGCGCTTCACTGGAATCGGTGCCGGCGGGGGACGCGGTTCTGCTGCACGGCTGCTGCCACAACCCGACCGGGGTCGACCCGACTCCGGAGCAGTGGCGGCGGATCGGGGGAATCCTCGCCGCTCGCGGGGCCGTCCCGCTGGTCGATTTCGCCTACCAGGGGCTGGGCGCCGGGATCGAGGAGGACGCCGCCGGGCTGCGCGAGCTGACCGCCTGTTGCGGCGAGCTCCTGGTCGCCAACTCCTTCTCGAAGAACTTCGGCCTCTACCGGGAGCGGGTCGGCTCGCTGACCGCGGTGTCGCGCTCCCCGGAACAGGCCGCGGCCGTGCTCAGCCATCTCAAGACCTGCGCCCGCAGCAACTTCTCCAACCCCCCGGCGCACGGATCGGCCATCGTCACCGAGGTCCTGCAGGACGAGCGGCTGAGGTCGGACTGGGACCGCGAGCTCGGGGAGATGCGCGACCGCATCAACGGGGTTCGCCGGCTGTTCGTGGAGACCCTCGAGAACCGGGGTGTGGACCGGGACTTCGGCTTCATCGAGCGGCAGCGGGGGATGTTCTCCTTTTCCGGACTGGACCCCGGACAGGTAGCCCGCCTGCGGGAAAGGCACTCGATCTACATCGTCGACTCCGGGCGCATCAACGTCGCCGGAATCACGTCGGGGAACATCGACCGGCTGTGCCGGGCGATCGCCGAGGTGATCGCCGAAAACTGAGCCTCTTGCAGGAAGGGTCTGCGGGCGGCTTCAACCCCCGGCGGCAGGGCGCAAACGACTGCCGACGCGGAACAGGCGCATGGGAACGATAACTTCCATGAACAGGGACCTGAAGGGAGTTGTTGCACCGCTGATCCTGCTGGCACTCGGGTGTGCCGACGGAGGCGGGAGCCCGGTCCGCCCTCCCGGGGCCACGTTGGCCGGTACCTGGATCGACTCCCGGGATTCGGGGAACCATATCCTCTTCCGCACCGACGGTACCTTTCGCAGGGTTGCCGGCGGCGATACAGCGGACGGCTCGTGGCAGGCTGCCAACGGAATACTGACGCTGCGCTGCGAAGGGACGTACAAGCCGGTGATAACTGGAGACTCCCTCCACTTCGAGGCAGTGCAGCGAGGGTGTTCGCGGATGGCCGATTGCGTCTTCACGGGAGTGGGACAGGAACTGGAGGGCACCGACTGGCTGGACGAGTTCGGCCTCGTGCTGCGGTTCGACTCAGAGGGCTACTACCTCTGGGGCGATGCCCTGGAAGAGGGCACCTGGGTCCGCGAGGGCGGGAACATCCGGGTCATCTCGGTCGACAGACCCACTTACGTGATCGACGGAGACCTGCTCATGATACGGCGCCATGACGAATCCGAAGGAACGACGTTCCGGCGAGGTTGAGCCACGCAGCCCGTCGATGAGTTGCTGAAGCGAACGCCAGGGCCGGTCCGCAGCCCGGATGGGCTCGTCAACGGGCTGTCAGGAAACCGGCTCGGTCGACAGCTCGCGCAGGCGGCCGACGATCCCGGGGAGCAGCTCGAGACAGCGCGCCACCTCGGCCTCGGTGTTGCCCCATCCCAGGCTGAAGCGCACCGACGAGGAGGCGAGGCGCGGCTCCAGCCCCATGGCGAGCAGGACGTGCGAGGGCTCGGGCGCTCCGGAGGTGCATGCCGAGCCGCTGGCAACCGCGATTCCCTCGAGGTCGAGGCCGAGGATTACCGCCTCCGCCTCGACGCCGCGGAAGGCGGCGTTGCAGGTGCCGGGCAGGCGCCCGGGGTCCCCGCCGGCAGCGGATGCCCCGGCGCTCCTGCCGTTGATCTCGACCGCATCCAGGCTCGCGAGAATTCCGGCTTCAAGCTGGTCGCGCAGCCTGCCGACCCGCCGGGCCGGGGTTTCTCGGGGACCCTGCAGTTCCTCAAGGGCGAGGGCCGCGGCCGCCCCGAAACCGACGATCCCGGCGACGTTTTCCGTTCCGGCGCGGAGGCCCCCCTCGTGACCGCCGCCGTGGGCGAGCGGGTGCAGCGGGGTTCCCGGGCGCACGTAGAGCGCACCCACTCCCTTGGGGCCGTTGATCTTGTGGGCCGAGACCGAAACCAGGTCCGCTCCGAGGTCGGTTGCCCGCCACGGCAGCTTGCCGAACGACTGCACCGCGTCGCAGTGGAAGAGGCTGCCCCGCTCCCTGGCAGCTGCGGCGATTTCGGCGACCGGCTGCAGGCGCCCGGTCTCGTTGTTGGCGTGCATGACCGAGACCAGCAGGGTCGCCTCGTCAATCAGCTCATCGACCGCCTCCGGAAGCACGGTGCCCTCGGCGTCGACCGGGGCGTAGGCGACCTCGACGCCGAGCTCCTGCAGGTGCTCGCAGGCGTGCCATACCGCGTGGTGCTCGATGGAGGAAGTGACGATGCGGCGGCGCCGGCTCCCCGCGGCGGCTGCCGAGACCACCCCCTTTATCGCCCAGTTGTCCGACTCGGTGCCCCCGCTCGTGAAGCAGACCTCGGCGGGGGCGCAGCCGAGGGCGGCGGCAACCTGCTCGCGGGCCCTGTCGAGGTCCGACCTCGCCCGGCGCCCGGCCGCGTGCAGGCTCGAGGGATTCCCCGCCAGCCCGCCGAGGTGGGGCATCATCGCTTCGAGCACCTCCGGCCGCACCGGGGTGGTGGCGTTGTGGTCGAAGTAGATCACGTCAGTTGGGTTGAACCTCGAAGGAGACGGCGCGCACCAGGACCGGGGCCGCGTAATGGATCTCCGGCAGGCTCTCGAAGGTCTCCCCTTTTATGGTGAATATCTCGGGGCGGCCGCTTTCGATCTCTCCGGCGCGCAGCACCTCGACCGGGGGCGAACCTTCGAGCTGGTTGCGCAGGAAATCCGCGAGCATGACATCGACCTGGTCGATGCCCTGGAAGCGGTTGAGCCGGCCGTTTTTCACGAGCTCGGCGATCTCCTCGAAGAGGTCTTCGCGGCGCTCGCTCTCCAGGTCCTCGGCAACCGCGAAATAGAGGGTGTACACCTCGTTCCCCCCGAGGTCGATCCATTGCTCTTCGCCGGGACCGTACTGCAGGCGGGCCCCGTACACGCGGTCCCCGGAGAAGATCCCCTGCCGCTCTCCGCTCGAGAGCTGCAGGAAAGCCCAGACCGCGCAGGTCCTGCTGACCCGGAACCGCACCTGGAACTGGTCTCCGTCGCGCAATACCCCACCTTCGCTCACTTCGACCAGCTGCGGGAACTCTCCCTCGACACGCCGCACCAGCAGGTGAAGATCGACGTCGGCGTCAAAATCGGAGACCGCTGCCTCGCCGGCGCGCCCGCGCAACGCGGCCAGGGCGCGCCCGCTTCGGTCCAACTCCCCCTGAGACACCCGGCCCCGGA
>JAPOZF010000518.1 GCA_026706165.1 Gemmatimonadota bacterium | reverse complement strand
ACATCATGTTCCGGGTCATGTCGTCGGCGACGAACAGGTCGGGCCAGCCGTCGTTGGTGAAGTCGGCGAACACCGCCCCGTAACCGAAGTACTTGCGGCCGGCCATTCCCGCCTCCTCGGTAACCTCCGTGAAGCGGCCGCCCCCCTCGTTGCGGTAGAAGACGTCGGCCTGCGGAATCATCCCCCTGGGACCGCACATTATGTCGTAGGTCTTCCAGACGCAGGGGATCGTCGACTCGTAGTCGAGGGAGAAGTCGATGTAGTTCGAAACGTACAGATCGAGATCTCCGTCGCGGTCGTAGTCGCCGAAGGTGCCGGCGGTGCCGTAGCCTTCGTCGCCTACGCCGGCCTCTTCGGTGACGTCGGCGAAGCGCCGGTTTCCCCGGTTCCGGTAGAGGGTGTTGCGGCCGAAGTTGGCGACGTGGAGATCTCGGTGTCCGCCGTATCCTTAAACGAAAGCCGCGCAGCCGAGCGACCAGCTGGTATCGCCGACGGCGGCGTCAGCGGTCACTTCCGTGAAAGTGCCCCCGTCGTTGCGGTACAGCCGGTTGTGGGGATGCTCTCCTTCGGGAAAGCCGTGGAAACTCGAGCCGTTGGCCACGTACAGATCGACGTCCCCGTCGTTGTCGTAGTCGAAGAAAGCGGTGCCGCCGATCGAGGTCTCGACGAGGTACTTCTGGTCCCTGCCGGAGACGGTGGGCGCCACCAGGCCAACCTCTTCGGCGACGTCGATGAACTGCACTTTCGGCGCCGCTTTTGCAGGTCCCGCTCCGGGGCCTTCGCCGGACAAAGGCGCACAGAGGGCTCCGAGAAGCATGCCGGCGAAGAGTGCCCGCGAGGAGAAAGACCGGGGCGCGATGGCTCGGTGAATGGATTTCAAATCTGTCAGCGGGTCGTCAATACAGTCGGGGAGTCGGGGGAGAAACCGGGGCTTTCCGGGCCGGGCATGTGGGTCCGCCTTCAGAGGCACCAGGCGGCCAGCCAGACGACTAAATCTGAGGACCGTGGCCGGATTACACCAACCGCGGAAAAGCGGAAAGAAAAGTCCGGCAGTCCGGGGCCCGGTCTTGATTTCAGTACCCGGAACCTTCAGGGCCGGTGGATCGCTCGCGGAGGTATTGAAGCGAACCCTTCCGTTGGTGGCCTCACAACCTGCCAGGTCCCGGGGACCACGGCCGGAAGGGACGGGCTCGCCCGGGCATTGGGGCCGCGCTCGAGCCGGGAGTCGCGGGTCAGCGCCGCCCCTCCAGGCCGGCGCGGGTGACGCGGGCGAAGGGGGCCACCCCGTGCTTCCCACCCTCGGCGCCGCGGCCGACCTCCCTGGTCAGGGAGTACATCTCGAGAACCTCGATCCGCTCCCCGGGTCCGCGCCCCTCGTTCCACCTGCGGAAAAGGTGCTCGGCGACCGGTTTCCGGTAGGGACCGCCCTCCGCGTCGACCAGGCGCACGTGCAGCCTGCGCCAGCGGTGGTTGGGAAATGCGTCTGCACGCCTCGACGCCGGCTCGAAGGAGGTGAGCACTCCTTCCTCGAGGATATCGATGGCGCGGCCGTCGCCGAGCAGGCCCCGGTAGATGTACCAGTAGTCGCGCGGAATCGCGGTGTGGTACATCCCCCAGGCCTGGGGGAGCATGACGGCGTTGCCGATCCCCCTGAGCCAATCCGGCATCTGCCGGTAGCGCAGGGTCGAGAAGTCCCAGGACGCCACGATATACACCAGAAAAAACAGGCAGAGGGTGTTGGCCGCCCGCCTTCTCCAGGTCAGGAGACGCCCCCCGGTCAGGCGCTGCAGCTTCCCTTCGATCGCGTCGGCCGGGCCGCCGGGAAGCGGTCTTTCCCAGCGCCTTGCGAGAAGCGCCCGCAGCGGTTCCAGGCGGCCGCGGACCCGGGTGCAGCACCGGCAGCTCCAGAAGCAGGCAGGCAGGAACAGGATCAGGCCGCTCAGGGAGACGAAGGCGAACAGCCCGACGTGCAGGGTGAGCTCGATGCCGGTGTGGAAGGCCGCGAACAGGGCGATCCCCGCGGCGCGCACCCCCTTCCAGGGGGCCAGCAGGGCGAACGGTCCCGCGATCTCCAGCAGGACGGTTCCCCTGGTGAGCCCTTCGAGGAGAACACGGAAATCCACAAGGTATTCGCCGAGGGGCTTCACCAGCATGGAGTAGCGCAGCAGGTGGTCCATGGCGTTTCCCCCGAGCCAGACCTCGTTGAGCTTGGCCAGCCCGGAGTACCAGTAGACGATGCAGACCTGGAGGAGGATGGCCGCCCCGGCCACCGACAGGGCGGGGGTTTCCGCCCCGCCGGCGGGGGACTGCGGCCTCCTGAGGGCGTCGAGGGACCACGCCTTGCCCAGCGGCAGGAACATGCTCCAGAACAGCAGCAGCCGCAGGTACGAGTCGCCGGCGTTCAGGACCAGCGGCATGCGCGCGTGGAGGGAGACCAGCAGGACCCAGGAAAGGACGGCGGCGAGGCGGGCGCGCCAACCGGCCAGCAGCGCCAGGGCGCAGAGACCGGCGAGGAAGAAAAGCAGCCCCTGGAACCCGCTCGACGAGGAGAGAAAGTGCAGGGACCAGCGCCATTCCTCGTGGTACTGACCCGCCAGCGCCAGCGGCAGGATTCCCTCCTCGGTGTACATGGCGGAGAAATCCTGCAGGCGGATTACGAGATCGACCAGCAGCAGGGCGGCAACGCAGACCCGGAACAGGGCCAGGGAACGAGGGTCGAGGCCGAAGACCTGGTTCAGTTTCGACTTCACGGGAAGGCCGCCTCCATTGCGCGGTTCGTATATTCGAACCCCTGCACTCGAAGTGATGCAATGAATGCATGGCGGGAACAACGTTCAAGACAATCGCCGCTGTGGGGTTCGCACTGGCCGCGGCCGGATGCGAGCCGGGGAAACCCCCGCCGGTTGCGGGTCCGGCTTCGGAGACCGGCAGCGGAGCAACTGCCGCAGGGGTTGTTTTCACCGACGTCGCCGCCGAATCCGGGCTTTCGTTCCGCAACCTGTCCGGCGGCGTTGACCAGGATCTCATCGTCGAGTCCATGTCCGCAGGCGCCGCCTTCCTCGACTACGACGGCGACGGCTGGCTCGACCTGCTCGCCGTCAACGGCACCTCCCCGGGGGCTTCGCCCGGGGAGGGGAGAAACCGCCTCTTCCGCAATGAACAAGCCCGCCCCGGTCAGACCTTGCGCCGCTTCCGCGAGGTAACCGGCGGCACCGGCCTCGGCTCCCCGGAATGGGGAATGGGCTGCGCCGTCGGGGATTACGACAACGACGCCGACCCGGATATCTACCTGACCTACTGGGGACCCGACCAGCTCCTTCGCAACGACGGTGACGGCGCTTTCGCCGACGTTACCGCCTCCGCCGGTACCGGGGATCCGGGCTGGGGCACCAGCGCCGCCTTCGGCGACCTCGACAACGACGGGCTCCTCGATCTCTACGTCGTCAACTACCTCGAGTTCGACTTCGAGAACCCTCCCGCCGGCGGCGGGAAGCGGCGTTACAAAGGTCTGGAGGTGTTCTACGGGCCGATGGGGATTCCGGCACAGGCGGACAGGCTGTACCGCAACGGCGGGGATGGCTTGGTCGAGGTCAGCGCGGAAACCGGTATCGCCGCCCATGCCCTCCCCGGCCTCGGGGTGGCCCTGGGGGATTTCGACGGCGACGGCGATCTCGACATCTACGTCGCCAACGACTCCGAGCCGAACCAGATGTACCGCAACGACGGCGCCTGGCGCTTCGCCGAAACCGGCACCGCTTCGCGGGTAGCCTTCACCGAGGACGGCAGGCCCCAGGCCGGCATGGGGGTGCATGGCGGCGACTACGACAACGACGGGGACGCCGACCTGTACGTCGCCAACCTCAACGAC
>JAPOZF010000697.1 GCA_026706165.1 Gemmatimonadota bacterium | reverse complement strand
CTTCCGCGGCGCCATCATGACCAACGGCTCCGGTCCGCGCGGGGAGCCGGTGGACGGACCCTCCTTCTGGCCCTGGGAGAACCTCTGGATGCTGCAGTTCGCCGACGCCCTGCGCAACGTCGCCGGCATCGACCTGTTCGCCGAGTTCCCCGGGCGCCTGTCCCGCCCCCTGGAGTGGTTCCGCTACCAGCTCGCCGGCGCCGGCGCCCAGGGAGCCGGCAGGCGCGCCGCCTGGTCGCCGACGCTGCTGCGGCTCGCCCAGGAAGCCGGGGACGCGCCGCTGCGGGAAGCGGCCCTCGGCGACCCGGACCTCGGACGCGTCTACCGCTTCATGGCCGGAGTAAGGGGTTCGACCGCCGAGTGCGTCCTCGCCTCCGGGCCCTGCGCCTACATGTACTGCGATCCCGGTTTCCGGGGAAGACGCCCTCCCCGCCCCGGTCCTCCGGGCCGCCGCTTCCGCGCCCGCTACGGCGACGCCGCGGTGATGCGCGACCGCTGGGACGAGGAAGCGCTGGTCGTCCAGGTCTGCGGCTATGCCGGCGGCACCGCCCACAACTACAGCGAGCTGCACCTGCACCTCGCCGGCGAGCCGGTGCTGAAGACGATCCCGGCGGCCGAGGCCCAGCCGGTCGCCTGCGGCAGCCTTCCCAGCGTCGGCGGGCAGAACGAAATGGTCGCGCACCTCGGGCAGCTCCGGAGGGAGGAAGCCGGCTGCTGCCTCCGGGTGAAGTCGAGGCGCCTGCACCAGGAGTACCGGCTCCTGCCCGGACCGCCGCCGGTACTGCTGGCGGCGGTCAAGCGCCGGCCGCGGGGCGTTTCCCTGGTGCAGCGGGGCGGGGAGAGCTTCGCCCGTCTCGACGGCCGGGACTGCCTGCAGTACGCCAGGGAGCCGCACTTCAAACCCGGGGCCGGGCGGCTGCGCATGCAGGTGCGGCTGCACCGGATCCCGGGCCCTGGAGACGGCCCGCGGGTGCTGTTCAACACCGGGCTGGGGACCGGCGCCCCCGGGGGCCCGGGTCCGCAGGTTAACAGCTACACCCTGGGTCTCGACGGGGACGGGCTGTTCTTCCGGGTGCAGAGCCAGCGCGGCCGTTCCGTCGAGGCGCGGATCCCCCCGGAGGCAGGGGAGTTGAGTTCGGGAGAGTGGTGCGAGGTCGGAGCTTCCTGGGGCGGGTTCAACCGCCGCGGCGGCAAACCGTTCGTCGCCGTCGCCCTGAACGGCGCCGTCGGGCGCTGCGACGACCCGGAGCAGTTCGGCGAGCTGGGGGTCGACTCGCAGGGGCTGCGGTCCCGCTCCGCGCCGCGCGATTTCTACATCAGCTCCAACACCGTCCTGGCTTTCGGGGGCGCCGTTCAGCTCGAGGGGACGGAAACCTCCTGCGACCTGCGTCTCGTCGAGCTGCGGTGCCCCGGGCGCACGCCGTTGCGCTTCGACTTCGCCGAAGGCCTCGGGGAAGAGAGCGGCAGCGCCCCGCCCCTGTGGAAGCTGAACCCCGCGGAGCTGCGGCGCGCAACCGGCGCCCGGGCGCGCCTCGGGGCCGGGCGGCAGGCGGTCGACCTCGTGCCCGTCTTTCCGGGGCGGGCCCGCTGCGCCATGGAGGTTGTTCCGTATGCCCCGCCCGGTCTGGCAGCCGGCAGCCTGCGCCGCCTCGGGGAAGGAGACGAAGAGGACTCCACGAGGCTTCTGGTGGCCGCGGAGGAAGGAGACTTCCTCGTGCTGGCGCTGGCGCCGGCTCGGGCGCGCCTGCGCGTCGACCGCGATGACGGAGGTTTCGTCCTGAGGTGGGGTCCGGGACGCTGCCGGCGCTTCTCGCTGTCACCGGCCGGGGGGAAGGTGCTTCAGCCGGGGGAAAGCGGGGATTCTCCCTCCGCCCGGGTGCGCCGCACCACGTAGAGGTTGCTCGCCAGGATGACCGCCGCCCCTGCCAGGGTCCAAGCGTCGGGGAAGTCGCCGAAACCGATGAAGCCGACGACGACCGCCCACAGGAACAGGGAGTAGGCGAACGGCTGCAGAGCCGAAGCCTCGGCGTAGCGCAAGGCCTTGATCAGCGAGAAATGGGCGGTGGCGCTGAGCGCGGCCACCAGCGCCAGCAGGCCCCAGTCCCCGGGAGCCGGCGGCAGCCAGTAGAAGGGGCCCGCCAGACTGAGGACGACCGCCCCGGCGAGCCCGGCGTACAGCAGCGACGTCTCCGGCCGGTCGGTGCGGCTGGCGAGGCGGGTGAGCATCTGGTAGACCGCCCACAGCAGGGCGGCGAGCAGCGGGATGGCGGCCTCGGCGGTCATGGCCCCGGTTCCGGGACGGAGGATCAGCAGCACCCCGGCGAATCCGGCCGCCACCGCGAGCATCCGGTACAGGGAGACGCGCTCCCGCAGGAGCGGCGCCGACAGCAGGGTGACGATGAGGGGAGAGACCGCGGCGAGGGCGTGCACGTCGGCCAGGGGCAGGTGGATGAAGGCGATGATGAAGGTGGCCTGCTCGGCGACGAGAACGAGGGAGCGCGCGATCTGGGTGCCGCGCTGCCGGGAGGCGAGCGCCCTGCGGATCCCGGTCCCCCGGGAAGCCAGGGCGGCGACGACAACGAGCAGCAGGTAGCGGACCCAGAGGATCTGCACGAAGGAGTAGGTCTTCGCCAGGTGCTTGTTGACCCCGTCCATGACCGCGAACAGCAGCATCGCCAGGAGGACGAGGGCGATCCCCCGGAGCGCTGTCCTCGGTTCGGTTTCCGGTGTCACGATCTCTCGCGGCCGTCAGGGCCGGGTGGTGACTCCATGGGCAATCACGGCAACCCCGCGCACTGCCTGAGGGCCGCAAACCTCAGTAGTTCCCATGTGCCTGCGGCACAACCCGATACATGAAACGGCGAGTCTTCATGCGCGATTCTCCGCGGCGCGGAGCGCCGTCCTCGGTTCGGTTTCCGGTGTCACGGTCTCTCGCGGCCGTCAGGGCCGGAAACCTCAGTAGGCGACGGAGAGCGTGCCGCTGCTGCTCTCGCGCTGCGACTGCAGCTCGATCGTCAGCCGGTAGAGGTAGACCCCGGGCGGGACCCGCCTGCCGGAGTCGTCGGTGCCGTCCCAGTGGTGGGAGTACTCCCCGAGGGGATCCTCCCCTGCGTACAGTTCTCTCACCAGCCTGCCGGACAGGTCGAAGATCGCGATGGAGACCGGCGCCGCGGAGGTCAGCCGCAGCACCTTGTAGGAGATGTTCGCCAGGTCGTTGACGCCGTCCCCGTTCGGGGTGAACGGGTCGGGCTCGGCCCGGGGGGAGAACAGCAGCGAGCTGCTCAGCGACGTCGTCACCGACAGGCGCTCGCTCTCCACCTCGCCGGTGGCATTCCCCGCGATGAGCCGCTGGCGCACCTCGAGCGGCCGGGTGGTGTCGAAAACCCTGCCGTCGAAGAGGGTCCCCACCTCCCTGAGCACCGGGGCGCTGAACACGATCTCGATCAGGGCGCCGCTGTCCGCGGTCTCGAGCTTGCGCGGCAGCAGCACTTCGAACCCGAGCCCGTCGCCGCGGAGGCGCCGCTCGAAGTTCCCCTGGTCGACGCCGGCGATGCGCAGCGAGTCGACCGACACGATCCCGGAAGGGGTCGATACTTCCACCCCGTCGAAGCTGCCGTCCCCGGGCCGGATCGTCGGCCGGATGAAATAGGTGAACCGGGTCGGCTCGCCGATCCGCGTTTCGGTAGGGTGGATCTCGGCCACCAGCGCCCGCACTGCCGGGGGCACCGAGGCCTTGAACTCCAGGAAGTCGAGCTTGCCGCCCTCTTCGGTGGTGGAGTAGAAATCCGCCCGTATCTGGAAGAACCGCCGCGGCCCTGGAGAGACCACCGATACCCCCGGTGTATCGAAGGGATACGGGCTCGACCAGAAGCTCCAGT
>JAPOZF010000514.1 GCA_026706165.1 Gemmatimonadota bacterium | reverse complement strand
CGGGCGAACAGACCGTGGTCGAGGGGAGGCACATCGGTTTCGCCCCGGTGATCCAGGGCGGCTTTCAGCGCCGCGGGTTCCTCTCGGCCAACGGCGAGGAGGAGATCAGGCTGCTCTACGATTTCACCAGCCCCACCTACCTCGGCCCGGATCCGACGACGATCATCGCCGTCGAGTTCGAGCTGGTGGTCGCCAACGACTACCGGGTGCTCGTGCAGTCGGACCGGCAGCTGGGCGGCGGGGAACAGCCGCACCCCCTCGTCGTCGCCCGCGCCGACGGCAACGTCCGGGACACCTCGAACCAGCAGCTGCTGCGCTTCGAGTACGGGTTGCCGACGGCGACCGAGATCTACGGAGCCGACATCGAGATAACCGACGTCGCCGGCTTCCGGGGCTACGCCGAGATCGCCCTCAACCGCCGCTACCGCCGCTATCCGAACCCCAACCTCGAGGACGGGCACGAGACGAGCAGGAGCTCGGCCGGCGCCTGGATGGCCAACCTCTCGAAGGTCGCCTTCCCGTGGTTCGTCTTCGGCGAGGCCTTCAGCATGGACAGCGACTACGACACGGGCCTCCTGCTGACCGACGCGGACGGGGAGATGAACTACTCCTCCGAGACGAAGCGCTTCGAGTTCGTCGACGACAACGACGACCAGGACCGCATTCCCGACTGGACCCGGTCCAACCAGTTCGGCACCGACCCGGCGGTGTTTCCCGGCTGGGACGAGAACAACGACTTCATAAACGATTTCAACCAGAACGACAACCAGTTCCGCGTCAGCCGCATTCCCGACTACGACGAGCCCTTCCTGCGCTTCCGCTGCGACCGGCCGGAGTTCCTCTTCGGCATCGATCTCAACAACAACATGTGGATCGACCGCTTCGAGAACGACGAACAGCCGGACTACCCGTACAAGCGCGACCACCAGGGCTACAACGCCTACGTCGGAGCACACGTTCTCCCCGACGCCCGGCTCACGGTGGGCCGCACCCGCCAGGAGCTGCTGTCGGGAGACGGCCGCAACGTCACGAGCTACGGGCTGTTCACCTTCGACCGGGACTTCCCCAACCTCGGGCGTGTTCGCCTGTTCGAGCGGGTAAAGAAAACCCGCGACGATCTCGCCGACGACCGCATCGAGGCCACTCCCTTCTACCGGGGCCCGCAGCCGCGCATCCCGGACCCGCTCGCCGCCCAGGACACCTGGATCAACACGGTCTGGCTGGGCTTCCAGTCTCAGACCCTGCTGCCGTCGTTGTGGATCGACAACAAGCTGAAGGTGGAGATCCTCCATCAGCTGCTCGACGAGGGAACCCTGGCGACCGAACGCCGCCGCCGGGACTCGGGGTTCTTGGGCGTCATCAACAAGGCTGAGTACTCCGTCGATGCCGGCAGCCTGCGTCTGCGGCCGCGCATCAAGAGCGAGTACCTGCGGGATCAGCCCTCCCTGAAAACCGCGGACGACCGCGAGCAGTACACCCTGAGCCTTTTCCTGGTGGGGCAGCTGCCGCTGATGTCGACGACCCGCATCGAGGCCGGCGTCGAGCAGGGCCTGGTGTGGGATCTCCTGACCGCCGAAGACGAGATCTCCGAAGGCGCCCTTACCGGGGATTTCGGAGAGACGGTGGTGGCAGTGCAGAGCACCACGGAGAGCGACTACCTCGGGTACTCCCTGCTCACCCAGGTCGGAGTGCAGTACCAGCGCCGGACCGAGGAGATCTTCGAAGGCAAGGACGAGGTGTCGACCGGGTTCAGCTCCTTCGTGACTGTGTACGCGGGCCTCGGACGGTAGGGCGAAGCGAATGAAACGGGCCGGAACATTCAGCCTCGTCATCCTCCTTCTCTCCCTGGCAGGCGTCCGGGCAGCGGCCTACGGAACCCGCCTCGGCCTGGTGCGGGAGGAAGGTCCCGAGTACCCGCCGATAGGATCGGGAGTGCTCGACGTCTCTCTGCACCCGAGGCTGGGAGAGACCTACCTGCCGCAGGAGCTCTACTCCGAGTACGGCTGGCGGCAGTGGGAGTACACCAACCACGCGTACGAGCGCTACCTCCGTTACGTCGGCGCAAACCTCGAGGGGGACCGGTTCTACGACGTCTTCGGCAACCACCTGACGAAGGGCTGGCTGGTCTACGACGCACGCAAGGAGCAGCCGCGGGCGTCCGAGGGGAACAGCCTGTACAAGTCGGGCTTCTACGGGGGAACCTTCAGCAACCTCGTGATCTCCACCGACCGGAAGGGGCAGTACCACTACTCGATGACCATCGGCGACGAGATCGCCACCACCCTGACGCCCCTCACCTTCCGCAAGGCCGCCTTCAACGGCACCCAGTTCGACTTCCAGTCGGAGAACCTGAGCGCCACCCTGCTGCTGTCGCGGGTGAACGCTCCCCTGGTACAGAGCCTGCCGCTGCCGGCGGCCCTCACCAACACCACCGACCTGACCGCGGGACGGGTGACGGCCTCGGCCGGCCCGGTAACTTTCGGAGCCACCCTGGTAAACGGCCACCAGAGCCGCGCCAGTCTCGAGCGCTTCGACGGCAATCCCTTCAAGGGACACCTGACCACGGCGCAGGCGAGCAGCACCGTCGGCGACATCACCATCCGGCTCAGCGACGACTCCCCGGCCGACAGGGAGGGGGGGGCCATCCTGTACTCGGAGCGGGTCGTCGTCGAGGACCTGAAGGGCAACCGTTACGACAGCGCAGAGATCGGTTTCCGCGCCAACCGAGACGGAGGCCTGATCGTCGACGGGTTTCCCACCGCCAGCGGGGCCGAACACATCCTGCTGAACTACGACCTGCGCCGGTTCGCCGAGGTGCTGCCGACCACGGTCGACTCGCTCAAGGAAGTGCGATTCGAGCTGCAGGTGGGAAACGACTACCTCATCGAAATCGCCTCGGAGGTCCAGACAAACGTCAAGAGCCAGCCAGTCTTCCTAACCGTCGCCCGCGCCCCCGGCAACATCAAGGACGCCTCGAACCGGCGCGTCATCAGCTTCAACTACGGCCTGCCGACGGCGAACCAGGTCGCCGGCCTCAGCATGGAGATTTCCGAGCTCGCCGGTTTCAGCCTCTACGCCGAATACGTCGTCAACTCCCGCTACCGCCAGCTCCCCAACTCCTTGCTCCGGACGCACACCTCCTCGGCCGACCGCTCGACGGCCTGGATGATCAACGCCGCCAGGAACACCTGGCCCTGGTTCGTCTACGGCGAAGCCTTCGGCATGGACGAGGACTACAGCACCTCGTTTTTCCTGACCGACCCCACCGGGCAGGTCGACTACGGCGACCCGGAGAGGTACCTGTTCGATTTCGTCGACGACAACGACGACCTGGACCGCTGGCCCGATCAGAAACGCGCCTTCCAGGGAACCCGCCAGGTCGTGGCGGGGCGGACGCTCGGGAGCCCGCGGGAGGGACAGCCCGACCAGGCGGTATTTCCCGGCTGGGACGAGAACGGCGATTTCATTTCCGACTTCAACCAGAACGACAACCCGGTGCGACCGAACGCCATACCGGATTTCGAGGAACCCTTTCTGCGCTTCAACGCCGACCGGCCGGAATTCCTGTTCGGTATCGACCTGAACAACAACGGCTGGATCGACCGCTTCGAGGACGACGCCGACCCGGACTACCCCTACAAGCTCGACCGCCAGGGGTACAACCTCTACGGCGGCTACAATTTCTCCAGCGAAGCGCGGGTCCTGCTGGGAAACTCCCGCCAGAAAACCTTCTCGTCCGACCGCCGCAGCACGGTCAGTTACGCGATGTTCACCCTCGACAAGCGGTTTCCCCGGGCCGGCAGGGTCCGCTTCTACGAGCGCGTCAAGAAGGTGAGGGACGACATCCCCGACCCGCGGATCGACCTTCCCGCTTTCCTCGG
>JAPOZF010000560.1 GCA_026706165.1 Gemmatimonadota bacterium | reverse complement strand
CATGCAGATGGAGGTGCTCGTGAACCAGGCCTCGTCGGCGCCGCGCACGTCGTAGGGCTCGATGTCGGCCTCGATCACCGGGTTGCCGAGCTTCTCGGCCAGCTCCATGCAGGCGCCGCGGGAAACGCCGCGCAGGATGTCGTGCGGTTTGGGGGTCAGGATGCGGCCGTCCCTGACCATGAAGAAGTTGTTCCCGGTCCCCTCGGTGACGAACCCGCGCTCGTCGGTGAGCAGGGCCATGGCCCCCTCTTCCATCCGCGCCACCTGCGTATCGGCGATCTTGTAGAAAATGCGGCTGCGGTTCTTGGCCTTGGGATCGATGTAGCGGGCCGGCACCGACTGCTGCCGGGGGATGGCGAAGTGGGCGCCGCTGTCGAACTTGGCGGCCATGCCGCCGATGTGCCGGACCAGGGGGATGACGTTGATGGTGACGATCGGCGTCTCCCCCTCGCGCACCAGCTCCGCGTAGAGCCCGAGGACCCCGCGGGTGACGTCGTGCATGATCTGGAAGTCGTAGCCGCCGAGGGCGTCGCGGTTCTTCTCGATGGTCGCGAAGGTCGCCTCCTCCATCCCGTCGATGGTCATGTCGAGGTCGATCCCGGCGTACTTGATCGACTCGTAGAGGCGCTCGAGGTGGTGGCGCAGGCGGTAGGGCTCCTGGTTGAAGGTCCGCGTCATCTCGAACACCATGTCCCCGAACATCAGGGCCGAGTCGAATATGGAGATGCGCGCTTCGTCCTCCGGGACGAAGTCGCCGTTGAAGTAGACCAGGCGCTTGGACATCTGGAATTCCCTTTTCGGTTATGTGCTTGTGACGGCAGCTTCCGGCCGGACCGGCCCGCTGCCCGTTCCGCTCTCAGTAGTTTCGCATCGGTCTCGCCCGACCCGGTCGATGAAGGCCGGGCCAGGGTGAACTCTTCTCAGTACCCCAGCTGCTTTCCCACCTCGCCGATGCTCTCGAGCACGGCCTCGACCGAGCGCCGCACCTCGGACTCCTCGATGGTGAACGGCGGGCTGACGGCAATGTGGTCGCCGTTGACGCCGTCGATGATGCCGGGCGCTCCCGGCATGATGAGCACCCCCTTGTCGAAGGCCGCCTTCACCACCGCGGCCGTGACCCCCTCGGCGGGATCGAACGGGGTGCGCCGCTCCTTGTCGCGCACGAACTCCACCCCGGCCAGCAGCCCGCGGCCGCCGCGCACCTCGCCGACGATCGCCAGGTCGAGCCCCTCTTTCAGCAGCTCGAACATCAAACCCCCCATCTCCGCGCACCGCCGCACCAGGCCTTGGTCGTCGATGTACTGCTGCACCGCCAGCGCCGTGGCGCAGGAGAGCGGGTTGCCGCCGTAGGTGTGGCCGTGCACGAAGGCCCGGCTGCTGCTGTAGACGGCCTCGTAGATCTCCTCCGTCGCCACGGTCGCGGCGATCGGGGTGTAGCCGCTGCTCAGCCCCTTGCCGGTGGTCAGGATGTCGGGCACCACCCCCTGCCAGTGCTCGATGCCGAAGTCGAGACCGGTGCGGCCGAAGCCGGTGACCACCTCGTCGACGATGAACAGGACGCCGTAGCGGTCGCAGATCTCGCGCACCCGCGGGAAGTAGTCGGGGGGCGGCGCCGCCCCTGCGGCGGACGTTCCGAGGATCGGCTCGGCGATGAAGGCGGAGATGTTGTGCGCCCCCTCCTGGAGGATGACCCGCTCCAGGGCGTCGGGGGAGCTTGCCATGCAGTCCCGGCACTCGCCGCAGTTGTCGCAGCGGTAAGGGATCGGCGGCGGCAGGTGCGGGAAGTCCATCAGGTAGGGGCCGTAGTCGGCGCGCCAGCTGCTGCGCCCCGACATCGACATCGCCCCGACGGTGTTGCCGTGCCAGCTCTGCCAGCGGCTGATGACGCGGAACTTTCCCGGGTTGCCGGTCTCGACGTGGTACTTGCGCGCCATCTTCATCGCCGACTCGGTCGCCTCGGAGCCCCCCGAGGTGAAGAAGACGCGGTTGAGGTCCCCGGGGGCGATGGCGGCGATCCTTTCGGCCAGCTCGATCTGCGGTTCGGTGAGGAACTGCGAGTAGGTGAAGCAGACCTTGCCGGCCTGCTCGCGCATGGCGTCGGCGACTTCCGGGACCCCGTGGCCGATGCTGATCACGTGCACGCCGGCGCAGGCGTCGAGGTAGCGCCGGCCTTCGGTGTCGACGAGGTACACCCCCTCGCCGTGCGAAACCACCGGCCAGGACTCCTTCAGCGTCCGGTGGAAGATGCGTTCCCCCGTTTCCAGGGCTGCGGTAGTCTCCAAATCTCTTTCCCTTCCGATGCTGGATTAATGCTGGTCCCGCCTCGGCGGGATCTCCTGTTGTTTCAGCTCGCGGATCAGCTCGACGAGGCCCCTGCCGGTAGCAGGCCGGCCGCGGTTTGTGCCATCAACACAGATCGAGGAGAAACCGCCAGGCCGCGACGACTTCGATGGTGCCGGTTTCGACTGAAATTCGCTCTTCCCCACCGTGACTTTCCGAACCGCCGCGCGTAACCAACAGGCTCGATTGCAGGTTCAGTTCCGCCATGGCGTCGCGAAGGGCAACCACTTCCCGCTGTCTGGTCTTCGGATCCGCCAGGGACTCGCATACCTGGACCAGGATGAGCGAGCCGTCGCCCATACGGGCGACAAAATCCACTTCCCGGTTCCTCCGGGTCCTGTAATAGAAGATCTCGGTCGTGACCCGGCGGATCGCCGTGAACACGAGGTTTTCGAGCAGATGGCCGGAATTGACCAGGATGCCGGAGGAAACCGAGGTCACCAGGGCGTGGTCGACGCAGTAGATCTTCTTCGGGTTCGCGTTGGCGCGCGCCAGGGAGGCGTCGAACAAGCGTACTGTAAACAGGAAGAAAGCGTCCTCGAACCAGTCGAGGTAGTGGGAAACCGCCGACTTGGGGGCTCGATGGCCAAGTGATTTCAAATAGCCCGTGAGCCTGTTGACAGTGTAGAGGGACGCGATGTTGTCCACCAGCCAGTGGGCCAGATCCGTCACCGCCCGGGGATGGGAGATGTCGTGACGTTCGATGAGGTCGCGGAAAAGCATCGCTCCCCAGTACTCCTGGTGGGTCTTGATCCGCAGCGGGGGTCCAAGGCCGGAGAGCTCCGGAAAACCCCCGGTCTTCCAGTACTCGTCGAATGCGTTCTGGACCACGAGGCGCCTGCCGGTCGACAAGGGACTGCCGGCATCGATGCCTTTGAAATCGAGGAATTCCCTGAACGAGAAGGGAAGTATCTCCCAGGAGAGGGCCCTCCCGCGCATCTGCGTCGCGAGCTCCCGGGACAGCATCCGGGCGGATGATCCGGTGATGTAAACCTCGCACTTTTCCGTGCGCATCACGCGCTCCACAAATGACTCCCAGTCGGGTACGACCTGGATCCCGTCGAAAAAACAGTAGACGGTTTGCGCGTTCTTCTTCTCCGGGTAGAGCGAGAAGTACGCTTCCATGACAGCCCCGAGCCCATCGCGTTGCAAACGGCGCAGGCGGTCGTCGAAGAAGTTCAGGTAGAGGATGTTCGCGTGCTGCACGCCGCTGTCCAGCAGCTTGCGGATGAGCTGGAACATGAAGGTGGATTTTCCGCTGCGCCGCGGGCCGGTACAGACTGTGGCCTTGCCCTGCACTGCGGTCACCTCCACGCGGCGAGGGACACCGACCCTCAGCCCGGTCTCCTGGGATTCCAGGATGATTTCCCTCATCAAGCCGACCATACCCGGACATCCGGAAAAATTGGAATCCAGTCAAGGATAAAATCGGAAATAAATATTACCAGTCGTTCATTTAATTGGCAATAAATTTTTCAATTGCACCACTAGTGCTGGTCCCGCCTCGGCGGGATCTCCTGTTGTTTCAGCTCGCGGATCAGCTCGA
>JAPOZF010000799.1 GCA_026706165.1 Gemmatimonadota bacterium | reverse complement strand
CGGTACGTAAGCGCCTGGGATGGCAGTTTCGCCTGCGCGAAACTGCGAAGGGATGCGGTCTGCGGCCGGCGCTCGAAGGTTAGCGACGAACTGATCGGTACGTAAGCGCCTGGGATGGCAGTTTCGCTTTCGCGAAACTGCGCAGGGATGCGGGCTGTCGGCGGCGCCTGGAGCTGGCCGCGAACTGAGGGTTCCCCGGCCGCCAGGCTCAGCTTTCGAGGAGCCGCGGCATCAGCTCGACGAGGTTGCACGGGTGGGTGCGGCTGTCGAGCTGCTCGGAGATGATCCGGTCCCAGCCGGTGGCGCAGGCCCCCCTCGACCCGGGCAGGCAGAAGATGTAGGTGCCGTTGGCGACGCCGGCGATGGCCCGCGACTGGATCGTCGACGGTCCGATCTCCTCGTACGACAGCACGCGGAACACCTCCCCGAACCCCTCGATTTGCTTGTCGAGCAGGGGGGCGACCGCTTCCGGGGTGCCGTCGCGGCCGGTAAGCCCGGTGCCGCCGGTGGTGATGACGACGTCGACCTCTTTGTCGCAGATCCACCGCGAAACCGCGGCGCGGATCTCGTAGATGTCGTCCGGCAGAATCAGCTTCTCCGCGAGGCGATGGCCGGCGGCCTCGAGGCGGCCCACCAGCAGTTTCCCCGATTTGTCCTGCGCTTCGTCGCGGGTGTCGGACACGGTCAGCACCGCCAGCCGCAGCGCTACCGGGTTCTCGTTTTCACTCATCGGTCTGCAATCTCCTTCAGTCGGATTTCGAACAGCCATGGCCACAGCTTGCCGGTGACGAACAGGCGGCCGCCGGCCTCGTCCCAGGCGATGCCGTTGAGGACGTCGGCCGCAGCCTGCTCGTCGGCGGGCAGCAGCCCTTCGAGGTCGATCCAGCCCGTCACCAGGCCGGTGGCCGGGTCGATGCGGGCTATCAGGTCGGTCCGCCAGATGTTGGCGTAGATCTCGCCGCCGACGAACTCGAGCTCGTTGAGGTCGCCGATGCGGCGGCCGTCGCCGGTCACCTCGAGACGGCCGGTCTCGGCGAAGGTTTCGCCGTCGCGGAAGCGCAGCACCGGGGTGCCGTCGCTGGCGATGAAGCGCTCCCCGTCGTATGCAAGCCCCCAACCCTCGGTTTCGTATCCGAAGGTCGAGAGCAGCTCGAAGCTGTCGCGGTCGTAGCGGAAGCCGACCCGCTCCCGGTAGGTGAGCTGGAAGATGCGGTTGCCCGCCAGGGCCATCCCCTCGCCGAAGTACTTCCGGTCGAGGTCGTGGCGCCGCAGGACCTTTCCGGTGGTCAGCTCGACCTTGCGCAGCGAGGAGCGCCCGTGCAGGCCGGTGCTCTCGTAGAGGAAGCCGCCGTCGTAGAACAGCCCCTGGGTGAACGCCTCGGGGTCGTGGGGGTAGGTGTTGACGATTTCGTAGGTATACCTGGGAATTCCCGGGGCCGGGGCGCTGCCGCGGGATTCGCCGCCCTCCTGGCCTTTGATGGAGTCGGAGGAGGCGCAGGAGGCCAGCAGCAGGAGGCAGGCGGCTCCGGCGCGCGCCAGCGGTTTGGTGTCCTGTCCCGTCATTATCTCGCAATTCTTCCGCCGAACCGGGTGTCTCGAGGGCCGAATTATTGCAATCTATTAGCGAGAAAGGACACCAGGCCGCAGGTGGGGAAGGGCTGTTTCGCACCGGAGCTGCATCATCAGCTGCATCATCGCATCGGCCCGGAACGTAACGGTTGCACCCGGCGCTGTCGAGAGCATGAAAAGCCCCGGTCCGCCGCCCGCCGGACGTATGGAAGGGTCCACCAGGGGCCGCGGAAGCGAACCCGAATTCTCCCCTGAGCAGCCGTCCTGCGGTTGCGTTCGAGAACCCGCAACAGGCCGGGGCAGTTGCTCTGGCTCGGAGGCCGGGATTTCCACAGAGGCCCGGGGCCGGCATATGATGGGCGGCCGAAGCCCATGAAACCTCCGGATTTCAACACTTCGGAAATGGCGTCGGAAGCCGCTTTCGGATCAGCGTGCAATCCAAATGAATTGGAGCAAGCGCGAATCCCTCGGTGGTGGATACCAACAAGAAGGAACCTCGGATGATCGACTGGGATTCAGTGAAAGAGGAAGTCACCGGTTACCTGCAGGACCTGCTGCGCATCGACACCACCAATCCGCCCGGCAACGAGACCGAGGCCGCCGGGTACATCGCCGGCGTCCTGCGGCGGGAGGGGTTCGAGCCGGTGATCACGGAATCAGCGCCGGGCCGGGGAAACGTCACGACCCGCCTCGACACCGGCGGCGCGGAACCGCCGCTGCTTCTGCTCGGCCACACCGACGTGGTCGCCGCCGAGCCGGACAAGTGGACGCGCGACCCTTTCGGCGGCGACCTCCACGACGGCTGCGTCTGGGGGCGCGGCGCCCTCGACATGAAGAACATGGTGGCCGTCGAGCTGATGGTGATGCTGCTGCTGAAACGGCAGGGGACGGCGCTCAGGCGCCCGGTGATGTTCGGGGCGACCGCGGACGAGGAGGCCGGCAAGGGGAACCACGGCCCCGGCTGGCTGCTGGACAATCACCCCGAACAGATCGAGGCCCCGGTGGTGCTGACCGAAGCCGGAGGCCACGACCTGCGCGTCGGGGAGCAGCGGTACTACACCTGCTGCGTCGGTCAGAAGGGGATCTGCCGCCTGCGCGCCACCGCCCGGGGGCGCCCCGGGCACGGGTCGCGTCCCCACGACGACAACGCCATCGTCAAGCTGGGCGCGGCTTTAGGAAAGCTCGAGGGGGGAAGCCTGCCCCTGCATCCGTCGAGGACGCTGAGGGCCTATATCGAAGGGATCGCCGAATGCCAGCCGCCGGAGCTGGCCGGCAGTCTCCGCGCCGTCCTCGATCCCGCCCGCTCCGACGGGGCTCTGGCGGACCTGCCGCTCGCCGACGACTTCAAGGCGGAGCTGCGCTCCCTGCTGCGCAACACCGCGTCGGCGACCATGCTCAGCGCCGGCAGCAAGATCAACGTGATTCCCTCCGAGGCGACCGCGGCCATCGACGGGCGGCTGGCCCCCGGGCAGACGAAGGAGTCGTTCCTCGCCGAGCTGCGCGGGCAGATCGGAGAGGAGCTGGAGATCGAGGTGGACCAGTACAGCCCGCCCCTGGAGGCGGACGCGGCCAGGGAGTTCTACGGGGTCATCGAGGAGGTGATGGCGCGCCACGACCCCGGCGTGCCGGTGGTGCCGTCGCTGACGACCGGGGGGACCGACGCCAAGCACATCTGCCCGCGGCGGCCGGGGACGCAGGTGTACGGGTTCATGCCCTACCGCCAGCAGCCGGGGCTCGAGGAGATGCAGCTGATCCACGGGCACGACGAGCGCACCACGGTGGAGAACCTGCTGTTCGCGACCCGGGTGATCTACGACATCGTGGTGGCGTATGCTGCTTGAGGGGGGGGTTGGGGTTTAGACCAACTAAGAAATTAGTTGACAACCCCGCAATTGTGGGGTATTTTGCAACTAAATCCTTAGTTGAAAGGGCTGCCAAATGGCGACCGGAGAGAAACCCGACAGGAAGCTGACCCCGCTCGAAACCATGATCATGAACGTCCTGTGGGACGAGTCCCCCGCGGCGGTCAGGCAGGTTCAGGAGCGGCTGAATACCGTCAAGCCGATGGCCTACAACACGGTGCTGACCATCATGCGCATCCTGCGCGACAAGGGCTTCCTGGCCTCGGAGCGGGAAGGCCGGTCCGATCTCTACCGCCCGGTGGTAACGCGCGAGGACATGGGGCGGCGCTCCCTGGGCGAGGTGATCGACTCATTCTTTGCCGGCTCGGCCGAGGCCCTGGTCAGCCAGCTGCTGGACGGGCAGTCGCTCAGCGACGAGGAGCTGGCCGCGGTCCGGGAGGAGATGGACCGGGCCCTCGG
>JAPOZF010000436.1 GCA_026706165.1 Gemmatimonadota bacterium | reverse complement strand
CTCCCGGGCTATTTCCCGTCTCGTGCGTCGTCTCCATCACCTCGGTTGCCAAGTCGAAATCAAACATGCAGCGTGAAGCTTCTTAATAGACCAGCGGAAACGGGGCCAGGGCGGTGTCGGTCCCCGAGTCCGCCTCCACGGCAAGGCGCAGCAGGTACAGGCCCGGAGGCAGGAGTTCTCCGCCGGTTCGGCCGTCCCAGGAAGCAGAGAACCGGCCGCTGCCCCAGCCGGCCGTTTCCAGGTTGGCGACCTGCCGGCCCGTCAGGTCCAGCACATCGAGGACCACCGGTACCTTCCCGCCCAGATTCACCAGTTCGTAGCTGACTTCGAGAGTCTCGTTGACGCCGTCTCCGTCCGGGGTGATGGCCGATACGGCGAGTTTCTGGATCGAACGGGGTTTCAGGTTCGGCGCCCTGACAGTCAGGCCGCGTCCATCCGTACGTGGGTCGACGTCTCCCGGAGCGATCCGATGGCGGACCTCCTCCGGCCGGGTGCTGTCGAACGCCCTGCCGGAGAACAGGGTGGATGCCTGGAAGACCTCCGCCCGGAAGTCGATCTCGATCGGTTCACCGGAGAGCTGTACGTCGATGAAGGGAAGACGTACGACTGTGTAGCGCCCGTTCCAGGGTTCCACCTCGTATTCGTCGTTGTCGAGAGTTCTCGCTCCGATTCTCACCCCTTCGAAATGAGGGGCGACCGGGGTATCGATCTGAATGCTGTCGAAGCCGGAGTCCTCTTCAGAAACGACGGCAAACAGTCTGTAGGTGAAGGAAGTCACCTCCCCGAGGCGGGTTTCGGGTGGGTTGATTTCGGCGATGAGGAGGGAAGCTATCGGGGGTTGAGTGATATGGAACTGGATGTAGTCCAGTCTGCTGCCGGCGTTGCCGGTCGAGCTGAATTCGACGGCAAACTGAGCGAACCGGTGTGGTCGGGTTGCGGTGAGATCCCGCCCGCCCGAAGCGAGCGCCGAGGGAGCGGTCCAGAAATCCCAGTTCTCGCTGTCCGGGGTGATTCCCGCCGCCTCCCCTCCTTCGAGCCGTAGGTAGGAGCGGCGCGTCAATTCCTCCCCGTCGGCACCGAAACGCGATTTCCGATCACCTTTGAACGTGTTGCGCCAGTATTGGTTGGGGTCTTCGTCGCCGCCGCTGCGGGCGCTGACCCTGACGCTGGCCCCGGGAGATGCATCTCCGCTCCAGGACAATTTCTCGAGGCTTGCGCGGCCGCCCAGGTCGATAATTCCCGAGATGTAACCGGCTTCCGGGACGTACCCGTCGCCGTAGATCTCGAACTCGGCGATCTCCCACAGCTCCAACGGGGCGGCGAACACGACCGCCTGAACGGGGCGGTCGACTGTCAGGTCGAACTCCGACCTGGTATTCTCGAAATCCTCGTGCAGGACGTCGAACTCGAGATGCCCGACCTGAAGCGGGAGTTCCCGGGAGGACCCGCCGAACTTGAACCGGTTCAACAGTCGCGGGATCCACCCCGGGCGTACGGGATCGCCGCCCGCCACCCCCAATGTCAGCTCGGGTATGAAGCGGTCGAGAGCGTGATCCGGCCGGGTACCGAAACGGATGCGGCTGATGTTGTAGGGATTGCCGAGATTGAAGACGAGGATCTTGTAGTCGACATCGCAATCGCAGCCGGGATCGTACAAGGCCAGGGCGTTGTAGCTGCCCGATTGCCCCTCTGAAGACCTCTTGCCCGCTGAACCTTCGTACACAGTGGCGGGGTCGCCGTCGAGCAGATTGTCAATCTGGGGTTCGTTCTGCAGCCGTCCCGCCGTGGTGGAAACGCGGACCGAACCGCCTTTGTCCCGTATCGAGGGAGTCAGGTTTTCCTCAGGGGAGGCGTAAACCGGGGCAATGGCGCCGTCTTCGAAAACGATCAGTCGAGTGGAACCGAGATCCCCCGCGGCCGCTTCCTGCCAGGTCAGCTGAACCAGTCTGGCGTCCTCCGGGGGAGGCAGCCCCTGCCCGCCGATGCGGACAATCGTCAGGGCCCCCGGTTCCCGGGATGCCGACAAGCAGACCGAGAGTGCGGCGACGAGTGCAATTTCCCGGTGTTTCAATCTCACCTCGCACGTTTCGGGAAAACCCCGTGTGCACGGCACCCTTGCAGGTGCGGGGTGCCTGGTGGCTGCCGATCCGGATGCTATTCGTACAGTTCGACCGCCGTCTCCCCGCGGGCAAAGCGCTGAGCCGTTTGCGCCGCCGACTGCGAGCCGATGCTGCGGCGGGTATCGGTTGCCCACCGGGCCAGACCGACCAAGAGCTGCCCCCGGGCCGGATGCCCCGAGCAGTGCTCCCACTCGTCGAACACGGAGCGCAGGGTGTTGAGCAGCGACCAGCCGTTGTCGTCCTTGAGAACGGTCAGGCCCAGTTCGGAAAGAAGCCGGTCCCCCGAAAATCCGCTGTTGAGGTAGTCGCGGGTCATGCGGCCTATCTCGCGAATCCGGATCGACTCGACCGCCTCGAGCAGGTCCCGCAACGCACCTTCGCCCGCGGCGCTCTCCCCAGGTTCTGGCCGGGAGTCGCTCCCGGGAAGCTCGGTGAGCTTCCTGGTCGAGATGTTGAGCCAGCGGTCGTCGAAGAAGCGCCAGGCGGCGTGATAGCAGGCGCGGGCGGCGACCGCAAATCCGGCCTGTTTCTCCACCGCCCGGAGGTTCGACCCCAGAGCCAGTTCCCAGCCCAGGTCGTGCCAGCCAGGGCTCATTCCGACGGGAGTGCGCGCCATGCGGTCAGCCGCCAGCAGCACCATGGTGGTGGCGATCTGTCCGATCGACGCTCCCTGCCGCAAGGATTCGGAAACGGCCCCGAAGGTCGTGGCGATGTCGCCGCTGACGAGGGCTTCGGCCAAACCGTTTTCGTCGTATTTCCCACTCTGTCCCCGGTTCCCCGAAGCCTCCTCGATCACGGCTTCGGCATCGGTGAACAGGTCCATGGCCTCGCGCAGCGCGTCCATCGGAACCGGCCGGCCGCGGCCCAGCATCTTTCCGGAGAGATTGCAGACCAGCTCCTCGCTCAGGTCCCATCCGAACTCGTCGAGCAGCTCGGCGAGATGGACGAGGTTCCTCAGGTTGTCCTGTTGCCCCAGGAAGTGGGGCTGAACCGCGCACTCCAGAAGCAGGGGGACGATGTCGCCGTCGCGATCCCCCAGGCGGCGGGCGGTTATCAGGCACTTTTCGATCCCCTCCGACATCTTGTCGGCGGCGAAGTAGCGAACCCATCCTGCGAGCCTGGGCCAGTCGACGGGCGGGGGCAGCGGTTCCACCGGGGGGCGGTCCCCGGCGGTTCCCGCCGCGGCCGAGGCGGCCATCATCAGCGGGATCAGGCGGTCCTCCGGCTGGTAGCGCCACGCCAGGTTCAACCCGTTGACGAACTGGGCGACGTCGTGGCCCCCGTTCTCGTGCCGGTGGGTGGCGATGTGCCGGCCCATGTGGCGCACGATCGACTCCAGGGTTTCCCTCTCCGAAACCCCCTTTGCCAGCAGAATCGCGATCGCCTTCGAAAGGGTCCAGCTGTCGCCGTTGTTGAGCCCCTCCTGCAGCAGCAGGAAGTGGGCGTCCTGGCGTTTCGAGCCGCCGCTCGCAACGTCGACGAAAACGGCCCCGTCCCGCACCTGAACCGGAAAGGTATCGAGATCGTCGCAGCCCCCGGTAAAGCAGCCGCCGCCGGCCATGTCGTAGCTGTACCCGTGCCAGTCGCAGGTGAGGACGCCGCCGCGGGCGACCCCCCTGGTGAGGGGGTATCCCATGTGGGGGCACTGGTTGTCCGTCGCATACAGTTCGCCGTCGTGGAGGAACAGGGCGACGCTGTGGCCTTCCACGCGCACTGCTTTAGGCTTTCCCTCCTCGACCTCGGCGAGGTCAGCCACCCGCACGAAGCTGTCCGTCGT
>JAPOZF010000653.1 GCA_026706165.1 Gemmatimonadota bacterium | reverse complement strand
GCGGTTCGACGGCACCAAGGGCTTCAAGTTCATCTCCTACGCCGTCTGGTGGATTCGCCAGTCGATCCTGCAGACCATCGCCGACGAGGCGCGCACCGTGCGTCTGCCCCTGAACAAGCTGAGCCTGCTCAAGGACATCTCCAAGGTCTCGCGCAAGCTCGGACTCGAAGGGGAAGGGGAGCAGAAGTTCGAGCAGATCGCCGAGGAGCTCGAGGTCGCCCCCGAGGAGGTGCTCGACGCCATCCTCAGCGCCAGGCAGCCCCGCTCTCTCGACGAGACCTTCGACGACGACGAGCGCACCCTGATGAACGTCCTGCCCGACGAGGGCCAGCAGGCCCCGGACGAGGGATTGCTCGACGAGTCGGCCAAGTCTCAGGTCGACAGGGCGCTGATGCACCTCGACGACCGCGAGCAGTACATCATCACCAACTACTTCGGTCTCAACGGCGAAGATCCGCTGACTCTCGAGCAGATCGGCCGCCTCATGGGGCTGACCAGGGAGCGCGTCCGCCAGCTCAAGGAGCGCGCCCTCGGCAAGCTGCGCAGCCCGGAGCTGTACGAGCCCCTTCTCAGCCTGAGCGAGGAGAGCGAAGTCTTCTGACGGATCGGCCGCCCTCGATGGAGGGCGGCCGACCCCCGGCGCCATGAAGGAAATCGCAGCATCCGCGGAGGCAGAGGCCGGCGGTGCTGCCGACAAGACCGCCGCCTCGCCCGCCGCACCATCCCGAGGCGAGGTGGTGCGCAGCATGCGCGCCTTCACCACCCACCAGGGTCTGTGGGGCGCCTGGAGCCAGTTCGCCGGCCTGAGCACCGCGGTCATGACCGGCTACGCCCTGTGGCTCGGGGCCGACGCCGCGGCCGTAGCCCTGCTGTCGTCGATCATCTCGGTGATGGCGCTGGCGCAGCTCGCCGCCCCTCTCATAGGGGCCCGCTTCGGGGATGAGAAGCGCTTCATCCTCAACAGCCGCATGGGGGCGATGCTGCTTCGCGGCAGCATCCTCGCCATCCCGTTCGCCGTCCCCGGGGAATACCGCTTCCCGCTCCTGGTCCTCCTGCTGAGCGCCAGCCTCCTGCTCGTCCAGCTCAGCTCCCCCTACATCGGCAGCTGGCAGTCCAACATCATTCCGCGCGCCATCCGCGCCCGCTTCACCAGCCGCGCCACCATCGTCGCCACGGTCGCCGCCATGGTTTCCGGCATCGCCGTCGGGGCCTTTCTCGACGCCTTCGACGAAGGGGGCAAGCAGATCGGGTTCGCCTCGGTGTTCGCCGCCAGCGTCCTGCTCGGATGGGTGAGCAACCGGGCCCTGAAAGCGGCGTCGTACCCGCGCCACGGGGGGGAGTCCTCGCAGCGGATGCAGCCGCGGCAGCTCGCCGAGCCCCTGAGGGACGGCAATTTCAGGCGGGCGATCCTGTTTTTCGGCTCCTCCCAGTTCGCCCTCGGCCTGGCGGCGCCGTTCTACAGCGTCTACATGCTCCAGCACCTCGGCCTGTCCTACACGACGATCTCCATCTTCTCAGCGGTCAACATGGTCGCCTCGATCTCCGGCTACCGCATCTGGGCGGGGCTGATCGACCGCTTCGGCGGCAAGCCGGTCCTGCAGCTGCTTCTGGGTCCGTTCGCGGCGGTGCCGCTGCTGTGGGTCTTCGCCGACGCCGACCGCTACTGGCTGATCCCCCTGGCCCTGACCATCGGCGGCTTCCTCGGCGCCGGGGTCAGCACCGGGATAACGCCGCTGATGTTCGACCTGCTGCCCCAGGGTCCGAAGAAGCCGGTGTACCTCGCGGTGTGGTCCGCATCGGTCAGCCTCATCTACGGACTCGGACCGCTCCTCGGCAGCTTCATGAGCCGCAGTCTCGCCGGCGTGGAGCTGCAGCTGCCCGGGGCGACCGCGGGCCCCCTGCACCTCATCTTCGCCGCCAGCGCCGCGGCCGGCATCGCGCCGCTCCTGCTCCTGTCCCGGGTGCGGGACCGCTCCGTCATATCCTCCCGCTCCCTGCTGAAGCAGATGTCGACGGGAAACCTGCTGCGCTACTTTTTCGGCAACGCCGTCTACCGCCTGTCGGCCAGCGAGACCCTCCGCGCCCGCGCCGCCCTCGCGCTCGGCAGGTCGCACAGTCCGCTCGCCGTCGAGCAGCTTGCCCGGGCGCTGCACGACGCCAGCCCCGAGGTGCGCCGCGGGGCCGCCCACGCCCTCGGTGAGAGCGCCTCCCGCGACGCCGTCGGGCATCTCGTCGGCGAGCTGCGCGACCATTCCTCCGACATCCGCGGGGAGGCGGCCGAGGCCCTCGGTCGGCTCGGATTGCAGGAGGGCCTCGAGTCGCTGATCGCCTCCCTAGACGACGACGACCCCAGGGTCCGCATCAGCGCCATTCGCGCCCTGGCCGGCATCAAGGGGGAAGAGGTGCAGGAGCTGCTGTTCTGGCACCTGGCGAACGGCTTCGACCCGCTGACCTTCCCCACCCTGATCGACGTCCTCGGGGACATGGGGGACCGGCGCATCGTCGTGCCGGCGCTGCGCCGGCTGGATCAGTTCCGCTCCCCGGCGATCCGCCTGCAGCTGCTCAACGCCGTCGCCAACGGCCTCGAAGCGCGCGATCAGTTCTACAAGCTCGTCTCCTATGACGAGCACCGCCGCATCGCCGTCGTCAAGCGCCTGATCAGCCGCGCCGGGGCGTCGTTGAGCCGCGCCCCCCTGGCCCTGGAGATCCGCAACGAGCTCGAGGGGTACTTCTCCACGGCGCTGGCCCAGTACGACCAGGCGGACACCCGGGGACTGATGGGGACCGTCGCCGCCATCGCCCGCCTGGTGCGGGCGAGCGCCCCGGAGGGGGAAAGGGGAGACAGGGAGGTGCGCGGCGATTTCCTCGCGGTGCTCCAGGCCCTGGAGGCGTTTACGGGAAGCGGGCCGGGTCCGGCGGGCGACGAGGGCCGCGCCGCAGAAGAGGTCGCCCTGGCGGTGATGTTGAGCCGCCTCGCCGCCTTTGCTGCGGAACTGTAATAGCTGGGGGCCAGGGGTGCCCGCCGGGACTTGAGAGTCCCCTTGTTCAGGGGAGAGACAACCCTGTGCATGGATGCGGAGTAGGCATCGCGGAAACCGACAATCTCCACGCTTCTGCGGGACTTCGACAGGAGAGAAAAATGGAATGGGTGAAATCGCCAGGGGGCCTGCGCAGCCTGGGGGCGGCAGCGGTCGCCGCCGCGGTCTGCGGTTGCGCCGCCGGCCCGGAAGATCCGCCGGACGAAGGGGGAGACCAGCTTCCAGGGGCCCGGTTCCAGGCCGCGGTGGAGCTCATCCACCGGGGGGAGCTGGACTCCGGTGCCGTGGCCCTGCGGCAGGTTCTGCGCGCCGACTCCGCCCACTACGGGGCGCGGCTCGGACTGGGAGAGATACTGATGCGCCAGCGGAAGTTCCCGGAAGCGCTGCGGGAGCTCGAGCGGGCGGTCGGCCTCGAGCCGGGCCGGCCGGAGGCGCGGATGCAGCAGGCGAGGGTGCTGGTGATGCTCGAGCGACGCGCCGAGGCGCGCGGGCTGCTTGTCTCGCTTGTCGAGGATTTCCCGGACCGGGCCCGCCCGCGCATGATGCTGGCCGACCTGCTGATGACCCGGGCTCCTCCCGACCCGCAAGGGGCGCTGGAGCAGTACGAGGCGGTGCTGCGGAACAACCCCGGGGACTCCCGGGCCCGCGCCGGGGCCGCGGCGTCGCGGCTGCGCCTCGGCGATTTCGAGACCGCCGCCGAGGAGATGAGCGGCCTGGTTGCGGCGAACCCCGGGAAGATTCATCTCGCCTTCCTGCTGGGGACGGCCCATCACTGGCTGGGGGAGTACGAAGCGGCGATCGCCGCTTACCGGCAGGCCCTCGACTCCACCCCGAAGGGGGCGCCCAGACCGCAGCGCAT
>JAPOZF010000050.1 GCA_026706165.1 Gemmatimonadota bacterium | reverse complement strand
AGAGCCACGAAAACCACACCTTCGCGGCTCCAGCGGACATGCTCGGGGAACTCCGCCCTTGCAGGGTCGGCGGCCTGGGAGACCAGCGCAAGCGATCCGCCTCCGAGCACCCGCCCCGGCGGCGTGAAGAACAGGGCGCGCAGCCGGGCCAGCCGCTCCAGCGGCTTCCAGGCCCCGGCTTTCTCGCGGTGGCAGTCCGTCCACTCGTTGTCCCCCGGCAGGAGCACGACGGGGTGGCGGAAGCGGGAGAACATCCGCAGCCGCGACTCCAGCGCGGCGTCGGCGCAGGAGCGGCTGCCCCCCTTGAAGTCCCCCACGTGCAGGACGAAGGCGAGGTCCTCGGCGTCGATGCGTTCGCGCAGCAGGGGGAAGCGCAGGCTGTCGGTCTCGCTGTAGGGCAGGTCGCCGATGGCGGCGAAGGAGAACCCGGAAGCCGGAACCGGGGCGGCGCTGCACAGCAGAAGCGCAACCGCCATCGGGAGAAAGGGGCGCGCGGAAGTCAGTGCACTCTTCATGAACAAATCCATTTGTTGGAGGCGGCCTGTTCGGAAGACGGCGAGGGAAGCGGCGGCCGGCCTGGCCGCGCCCTCAGGAAACAGCTTCCCACTCTTCTCCGTAGTGAATGGTGATCTCCTGGTCCCTGCGGATGACACGCAGGGCGTAGAGGTGGTCCCCGTCGAACCCGGCGTTGGGACGGCCGGAGTGGTTGAGGAAGCGCAGCCCGTTCTTTCCCTGGAGGCCGACTGTGCTGCCGTCGTCACGCTCGACCCAGAGCACGTGAGTCCCGTTGCGGCGGGTGGGGGTCCCGAGGTACACCCCGATCAGCTCGCCGCGGGGGATCCTGCGGGCGGCGAATACCCCCTTGCCATGGATGGGGCTGGGACCGGTGTAGTAGCTGTGTGCAGGCAATGCGGCTCATCCTGCTGAAATGTGAAGGTCTGGCGGGGAAGGGTATTTCTACTGTAGGGATCGCGCCGGCATTCCTGCAAGTGGGGTATCCCCATGAAGATTCATCCGTGTATACTTCCAGGACGAAGGTTCAGGGAAGGACGTTCCCTGCCTTCCCATATGGAGGTTCCCATGACGACCGCGGCCCTGGTCACCGCTGACGAGTTGTTGCAGATGAAGGACGATGGTTTCCGCTACGAGCTCGTGCGGGGGGAGTTGAGAAAAAGAGTCCGGCAGGCCACCGGCATGGCAGAATCGCGCTCAATCTGACCGGGCCCCTGGACCAATTCGTCCGGGAAAACCAGCTCGGGGCCGTATATGCTGCTGAAACCGGCTTCAAACTGGCCGAGGACCCCGACCTGGTGCGGGCCCCGGACGTGGCCTTCGTCCGGCGAGATCGGGTCGAGGCGGTGGGCGAGACCCAAGGCTTCTGGCCGGGAGCACCGGACTTGGCCGCCGAGGTCCTTTCGCCCGGCGAAACCTCCGCGGAGGTGGAGGAAAAGATCACGGACTGGCTCGACGCCGGCACCCGCCTGGTCCTCGTGGTCGATCCGGAAAATCAAACGGTAACCCTGCACCGCTCGCGCAGGGACGTCCGCGTCCTGACCATCGACGACGTCCTCGAAGGCGGAGAGGTGGTGCCTGAATGGACTCTTCCGATCAGGGATATCTTTCTCTGAGAAGCGGACTGTCCGTGGGTGCCCGTCCTCTTCGGGGCGGGATGCTCACCTTGCCGCACTCTTCGCCCCGACAACTCCCATCAGCCGTCCTGCCGAGTCTTCATCTCGGCCAGCAGCCTGCGGCGGTACTCCTCGCTGCCGAGCTCGTCGAGCCTAGCGCACTCCTTCTCCGACAGGAAGGCAGGGGTGCCGACCTGCAGGGCCCGCCACTGGATGTCGGCCTGTTCCTCGATGGCGAGGCTGCGGTAGAGGGCTTCCTTGATCGAGGCGCCCACGGTGATGCTGCCGTGGTTGCGCAGCACCATGCCGACCACCCCCGGGTCGGCGAACCCGGCGGTGACCGCGGCGGCCAGCTCCGGGGTGGTCACGGTGACGTAGTCGACATGCGGCACGTTGGGGCCGAGGTACACGTAGTAGTCGGCGAACATCGGCCGCAGGTCGTGGCCGGCCGCGGTCAGGGCGATGGCGGTGCGCGGATGGGTGTGGATGACGGCCTCCAGCTCCGGGCGCGCGCGGTAGATCCCGAGGTGCATCAGCACTTCGGACGAAGGGCGCCTGCCGGGGCTGACGATCTCCCCGCTGTCGATGTCGACGCAGGGGTAGTCGGCCGCGGCCGCCTCGCCGAGGGAAAAGCCGCTCGGGGAGATCCACATGCCGCCCCCTTCGCGGGCGCTGACGTTGCCGCCGGCCCCGGTGACGAGGCCGCTTGCGCTAAGGCCCCGCGCGGTTCCCACCAGCTCTTCGAGTATGGCGCTCATTTTCCACGTTCTCCGTTGCGGGGCTGCCGGCTGTCTCGGGCGCAACTCGTTGAACGAGAACCTGCGCCCTGGGGCATTCAGCCGGCTTCGAGGTATCCCCGTTTTTTCAGCGCTTTCCTGAATTCGGAGTAGCGCTCCTCCAATGCTGCGCCGCGGCCCGGGTCCGGGGCGAAGGTGCGCTCGGTCCGCACCATGGCCCGGGCGGCAGGCCACAGTCCCCCGAGCAGGGCCGACGCCCCCAGGACAGCGCTGCCGAAGGCGGATTCGGGACAGGCCGGCCGGTGGACGGTGCGGCCGGTGGCGTCGGCTCGCAGCTGCAGCCATACGTCGCTCCGCGCCGCGGCCCCGGTCGCGTAGATACCGCCGCCGCCGGCCCCTGCCGCGGCGTCGAGCACCTCGTACGCCAGGCGCTCGGTGAAGGCCACCCCCTGCAGGTTGGCGGCGTACCGCTCCAGGTCGGAGGCCGGGCCGGGATCGCAGAACCCCTCGGCCCCGGGGCTGGCGAACGGGAACCGCTCCCCGGTGCGCGCCAGCGGATAGGCGGTCAGGCCGCTCGGAAGCAGGGGCTCGGCCTGCCGGTCGAGCGCCGCAGGGTCCTGCCCCGGAAACTGCGCCCCGACCCACTCCCCGCCGGTGTTGCTGGCGGCCCCGGGCAGCCAGTACCCGCCCGGCAGCTTGTGCGAGTACACCAGTCCGTCCGGTGAAGCCGCGGGACCGGAGGCGAGGCGCTTGAAGACCAAGGTCGTCCCGAGGGTGGTGTTGTCGTCCCCCGGAAGGTGCGCCCCGGAGGCGAGGAAGGCCGCGGTGCCGTCGGTGGCCCCGGCGACGACCGCGGCCCCTGCCGGCAGCCCGGTCGCGGCGGCGGCCGCGGGCGACAGCTCGCCGAGGCGGGCGCCCGGAGCGGCCACCTCCGGCAGCCTCTCCCCCATCCCCTCGCAGGCGCCGACCCAGTCCGGCCAGCGCTCCTCGAACAGGTCGAACCCCGTCTTCAGGGCGTTGCTGTAATCGCTGACTCCGCAAGGAGCCCCCAGGCGCGCGGCGATGTAGTCGGCCTGGTGGCAGAACCAGCGCGCCGCCGCGACCGTTTCCGGCTCGCGGCGCAGCAGCCAGAGGATCCGGGCGGCGGCGAACGACGGCGCGAAGCGGTATCCGTGGCGGCGGCAGTGGCCGGCGGCGAGCTCGCACAGCTCCTCGGCCTCGGCGCCGGCGCGCGAGTCGTTGTACATCAGCGCCGGGCGCACCGCTTCCCCGGCGCCGTTCATGCAGACGAGGGTGCCGGAGGTCCCGTCGACGGCCAGTGCCGCGACCGCCTCCGCCCGCTTCCCGAGCCGGCGCGCGACCTCGGCGAGGCAGGATTCGGCCGCCGTCCACCAGGACTCCGGGTCCTGCTCTTGCCAGCCTCGGGGCAGCCCGCGGCGCGGCGGCGGGAAGGGGTGCCTTGCCGCCGCGGCGACCTCCCCCGACGCCGGGACCGGAGGCGTGCGCGCCCTCGCGGTCTCGACCTCGGGGGAG
>JAPOZF010000763.1 GCA_026706165.1 Gemmatimonadota bacterium | reverse complement strand
TTCCGGCGACCCTCCAGGCCGCCGCGGCGAGCAACTACTACGCTGTCAGCGCCAACAACGGCACCAGGCGCCACGCCTGGCCGAGCTTCGTCGTCAACGCCGAGGGCATGATCGTCAACAAGGCGCGGGCCCACCGGCCGGCGGTCCTGATCACCGAGATCGACACCTGCCAGAAGCTGTACGACGCCTCCGCCGACTGGCGGGACCGCTGCATGCGGGGGGTGCTGCACAGCGGCAGGCTGGTCAGGGACGCGCGTTCCCGCAACCGCGCGGCGCTGTAGGGCCGGCGGATCTGATCCAGAACCACCTGGCCAGCGCCGTGAACAAGGCCTTCACCGGAACTGAGCCCGCGCCGGGCCTGGAGGAGGCGGCGGCCGACGCCAACGCCATTCTGGCCGACCGCTGATCCGGCATCAGGTTATTGCCATATATATGGGTTTATAATTATTGTCGTATGTATGAAAACGACCATAGATATTGCCGACAGTCTGCTGACTGAGGCCAAACTCCTTGCCGCACAGCAGGAAACCACGGTCCGCGCCCTCGTGGAGGAGGGACTGCGCCACGTCCTGGAGAAACGGAACCGGAGCGAGGGCTTTTCGCTGCGCCCGGTTACCTTCCGGGGAAACGGGGTGAGGCCCGAGGTCCGGGAGGGCTCCTGGGAGCGGATCCGGGACCTGATCTACAAGGGCCGCGGAGGGTGAACGCCGTAGACGCCAACCTCCTGGTGTACGCGCACCGGGAAGAGTGCCAGTGGCACCCTCAGGCACGCGATTGCCTGGCGAACCTGGCCGCATCTCCTGCTCCCTGGGCGATCCCCGGGCCGTGTGTGCACGAGTTTCTCGCCATCGCAACCCATCCGCGGATATACGACCCGCCTACCCCGACCGCCATCGCCCTCGACCAGGTCAGGGCCTGGCTCGAGACCCCGAATCTCGTGCTGCTGGCGGAGTCCCCCGGGTTCTGGGACAAACTCCACCGCCTGATCGAGACCGGGCGGATCGCGGGGCCAATGGTTCACGACGCGCGCGTGGCGGCCCTCTGTCTCCACCACGGCGTCGAGACCCTCTTGACGGCCGACCGCGACTTCAGCCGTTTTCCCGGACTCAGGGTCCGCAACCCGTTGCCGGACGCCTGAGAGGTTCCTGCCCCGGCCCCTCCCCTCTCACCGGGGGGAAAACCCCCGCCCAGGAGATCCAGATCATGCCCGCCCCAACCCCGATGGAGGAGTTCTTCTTCGACCTGCGCGGGTACTGCATCCTGCCCGAAGCGCTCGACCCCGATCACCTGAAGGAGCTCAACGACCGGGCCGACGGCCTGCCGGAGCTGGAGAACGGCGAATGGCTCGGCAACATGGAAGCCCACACCTACGGCAGCATCGACGGCTTCAACCTGCAGAACATCATCGAGGCGGGTGAGCCGTTCGAGCGCCTGATCGACCACCCGGCCTGGATCGGCCTGGTGCGCCACTACCTCGGGGAACACGGGCGCCCGTTCATCAACGAGTGCTTTCTCAACCTGCGCGGAAAGGGGGGTTACATCGGGGTGCACTCGGGGGGCTGGAAGCTCGGTGACGGGCGCGTGCGCAGCGGCGTCGATGGCGGCAAATGGTGCATCCAGTACATGTCCCTGATCGCCGCCCTCGACGACATCGGTCCCGGCGACGGGGCCACCGTGATCATCCCCGGAAGCCACAAGTCGGGGTTCCGGCACCCGCAGCAGTCATCGGGGACCAACATCACCCCCGTTCCCGGGGAGGAGATCGAGGGCACCGTGGAGATGCATCTGAAGGCCGGGGACGCGCTGCTGATCAACGACATGCTGATTCACGGCTCGGCGGCGCGCAGCAACGAGGGCCGGCGCCGGTCCCTGGTGTTCCGCTACCTGCCGAGCCTCTACGCCCACCGCTTCGGATACGAGCCGTCCCAGGAGCTGCTGGGGCGGCTGACCCAGGAACGGCGCGACATCGTGCAGCCGCTGGTGCCGCACCGTCCCCCAGGGCGGAGCTGAAGGGTCGGGCATGAGCTTCCTCTACCTCTCCCTCGCCGGCGAGGAGCAGCTCGCCTGCTACCGCGTCGACGGCGAGACCGGGGACCTCGAGCACCTGCATAACCAGTCGGTCCCCGGGGCGCCGAGCGCCCAGGGGCGCCACTGCCGCCTCCCGGTCCTGTACGCCGCCATGCGCTCGAACGGGCGGCTGGTCAGCTTTCGCATCGACGCGGCCAGCGGCCGGCTCGCCCATCTCCAAACCATCGACACCGGGCTCGAGGACCCGGGCTACCTGCTGACCGACCGCAGCGGGGGCTGGCTCCTGACCCCCTACTACGTCTCGGGCAAGGTCACCGTCTACCCGGTCGGCAAGGACGGGGCGGTGCGCGAGCCTGCCTCCTGCGTCGTCGACACCGACCTGCACGCCCACGGGCTGGCTCTCGATCCGACGAACCGGTTCCTCTTCGTCCCCCACACCTGCCCGGGGGACGCGGTCTATCAGCTGCGGTTCGCCGGCGGGACGCTCGAGGCGAACGACCCTCCCAAGGTGACGGCAGGGGAGCAGCTGGGGCCGCGGCACGTCCACTTTCACCCGAACGGGCGCTGGCTCTACGCCGGCAACGAGCAGGGCAACAGCGTCACCCAGTACCGATTCGACGAAAGCAGCGGCACCCTGAGTCCGCTGCGCACGATGACGACGCTTCCGCCCGGTTTCAGCGGCGGCGCCACCGCCCGTATGCTGATTCACCCGGACGGCCGCTTTCTCTACGCCGCCAACAGGGGCCACGACAGCATCGCCTGCCTCGCGATCGCGGAAACCACGGGAGAGCTGGAGCCGCGCGGGCACGCGGCGACCCCGGAGACGCCCCGCTCCTTCGACATCGAGCCGGGGGGACGCTTCCTGTACGCGGCGGGAGAGAGCGCCGACCGGCTGGTGCAGTACCGAATCGACGGGGACACGGGAACCCTCGAGCCGGTGCGGTCGTACGAAACCGGGAGGATTCCCTGGTGGGTTCAGGTGGTCGACCCGGAAGCGGGTTTGTGATGAGGGCGGCCGGCCAGCCCTGGCCCTCCAAAGGCCCTCCGGTCCGCTGCGGTCAGATCCTCTCGCTCCGCTTTGGCATATGCAGCCAACATGTAGATTGCCCCGGGGCCGGCGCGATGAAAATACGCCCGGCCATCGGGCTTCCCGGCATCGAAGCGATGCCTACCGGAACTGGGTCAGGCGCAGGTACAGGTACCGGCCCATGAAGTCGTAGGTGCTGGCGTCCGAGGTGCCGAGGAACCCGTTGAAGATCACCGCCGGCGGCCGGTCGAACAGGTTGTTGACCCCCACGGTCACCAGCGAGCGCCCGAAAGCGGTCGCCAGCTCGCACGAGCCGCGCAGGTTGAAGGTGCTGTTCGATTCGACCTGGCGGCTCCGGGGTTCCGTCTCGACGTCCCGGCGGTACTTGCCCTTGCAGTCGTCGTCCTCGCACTCCTCGAAGCCGCCGACGTAGCGCCAGGTCAGCCCGGCAGAGAAGCGGCCCTTCGCCAGCCCGACCGAAGCGGCGTGACGCCACGTGGGGAACACACCCAGGTCGTAGTACCCCTTGCCCCTGACCAGCTCCGGGCCTCCTGCTGACGGCAGGGTCTGGTCGTACCTGACGAGCATGTTGCTCTCCAACTGCGCCGAGAGGATGCCCAGCGGGGTGCCGGCGGCGTAGTCGAGCCCGAAATCGACGCCGCTGGTCTCGGTCTCCCCGATGTTGGCGTTGGCCGCCAGAATCCGTTCGATCAGGTGGTTGTCCGGGTCGCGGAGGATCTGGCCGCAGTTGGAGGGCTCCTCCTGCGAGTAGCAGTTGCTCAGGATGAGGCCGGCCGGCAGGGCGCCGATCTCGTCCTCGATCGCGGTGGTGTAGTAATCGACGGTG
>JAPOZF010000659.1 GCA_026706165.1 Gemmatimonadota bacterium | reverse complement strand
TTTCCTGATGGACGGTTAAGTGGTAGGCTGCGCTGAACGCGGACAGGGCACGGTCATAGGCCCGGGATTCGAGGCGGAAAAAATACTGAAAACCGTAGAGACGCAGGATCTCCGCATTGTCTCCGTGCTTCTCACTCATGGCCACGGAGACCATACGGGGGCGCTGTCCGAGGTTTGTCAGGCGACGGGTGCTCCCGCCTTCATCAGTCGTGCGGATTCCCCGATGCTCGGGAATCTGCGCACCAAGATCGAAGGGGAACTCGAAGATGGGCAGACAATGACGGTTGGTAATCTCCAGTTCACAGTGACCGCCACAGGCGGGCACACACCGGGAGGGATGACCATCGTTCACGACCATTTCGCATTTGTGGGGGATGCCCTGTTTGCCGGATCCCTCGGGGGAACGCGAAGCCGCGCCGCGTACGAAGGGCAGCGCCAAGCGGTTCGCGAAGGCATCCTCGCGCTTGAAGACCAGGTGATCCTTTACCCCGGGCATGGGCCGGCGACGACCGTGGGGGAAGAAAAAACGAACAACCCCTTTTTCAGTTAACCCCCGAATCCCGGTCCGGTTCAGGGTCGGGATACACTCTCTCGTTCAACGCCCAGTCGTATTCGACAAAGGTTACGGCAATGTCGGGATTCCCCCTCAGGTATTCCGCGTCGCTCGGCGGCAAATAGGGGAGGAGGAACCGTAGCTGCGGGCTCAGGGCCCCGTGTCCGTTCTGGTTCGGCGCAGAAGAATCCGCCTGGAAGTCCCCGGCGAACCACTCCATGATTTTCGACAGGTACACGGTCCGTGCATCCCGGTCTATACGTACGTGGGAAGCAGTACGGGAGAAGCGTTTCGTCGCCGCTTCGAGGCGCTGCTCGAGGGTGGGACCGTCAAAGGCGCGATTCTCGAGCCGCGGACAGCTCGCTGCCGCGCAGTTGATGGCAAAGTGTATACGAGCATCCCTGAATTCCGGACGGATGATCCGGTTCTCGAGGTGATCGAGGGTCATCTCCACACCCCCTACCACGAACTTCTGTTCCCTGAAGAACCACCCCTCGGTGACGATCGCCATTACGCTGGCCACGGGATAAGCCGCAACCACCCCCTTCAGGACCAGGGCGTTGTAGGCATTGATCCAGTAGGCGAGTCTGTCTCCGGTTCCGGAAAATCGACTGCCGTGGGACTTCGGGCTGACCAAGGCCAGGCTGTCGACGTAGGCGGCGAGGTCGTGCTGCTGTAACTGCAGAGCCCGGTAGTCTATCTCACCTGTGTCAGCGACGTGCTTCTCAAGGACGCGATCGAGGATTTGGTGAGGGAAGGGAGCAGTTGGAGTTTCACCCGCAACCCCCCTGAGCGGCAGCGCGGCGACAAGGAGGGGTAGAGCCGCCCGCAACAGGAAGCTAGAAGTCGTTATCGGGTAAATCCGTATCGAGCGGGGCACCGGTTTCCGGGGGAGCCGGGTCAAAGGGGTCGAAGGCCGGCCCCCCTTCAAGGTGTGGAAATCCAGGTAGTTCGGGTTCGTCGAGCCCGGGCAGCCCGTTCTGCGGAATCCCCCCGAAGAAGGGGGGATAGCAAGACGGGTGACGCAGGCGGCTGAGTGCCCTTTCTTTGATCTGCCTGATGCGCTCTCGGGTAACGCCTAGTTGGTCACCGATCTGATCGAGGGTCAGCGGTTCGTCGCCGTCAAGGCCGAAGTAGCGCAGGATGACGTATCCTTCGCGCCCGTCGAGGTGTTGCAGGATCTCATCGATCTGGGCGCGGGCGGATTCTCCCACAAGGCCGCTGTCCGGCATGCTCTGAGCGGCATCGGTCAGGGTATCGAGCAGGTTTCGGTCGTCGTCCTTTTCGAAGCTCTCGTCGAGGGAACGTACGCTTCGTCCGCTCAACAGGGTGTTTACGACATCCTGCGCGGGTATCTCGAGTTCCTCCGCAATGTCGTCTACGTTTGGCTCGTTCTCGCGTCCCTGCCCGAGCTTGCGGGCTGCCTCGGAGATCTCCCGCAGTTGAGACAGCTTGTTCAGGGGAAGGCGAACGGTCCGCGCCTGGTCGGCAACCGCCTGCAAAATGGATTGGCGGATCCACCAGACCGCGTAGGAGATGAACTTGAAACCCCGGGTGCCGTCGAAGCGTTCCGCCGCAGTCAACAAGCCGAGGTTGCCGGCGCTGATGAGGTCCGGCAAGGAGAGGCCGCGGTTCTGATAGTTCTTGGCCACGTCGATGACGAAGCGCAAGTTCGCCTGAACGAGCTCGTTGCGGGCTTCCATGTCACCCTTGTTGATGCGTGCAGACAGCTCGACCTCCCGTTCGCGCGAGAGCGGCTTGGAATCGGTTATGTCGCTGAAGTATAGGCGGATGGCGTTTTCGCCGTCGTGCATGGAATCCAGCATGAACTCGACCTCCCGTTGCAGTAAGGGGAGTGGAGTCGGCGTCAGGCGGGCGGGAAACCAACTGCTGCCTGCTGCGAGGTCAGTACGGCGAATCATACGACAGCTGGATGGGAGCGTCAAGGCGTGCAAATCCCAATGGCGCAGGCCGCGGGAAGCCAGATGGAATCTGGCCTAATGCCCGTGATTTCGGCGGGGCGGCAGGTGAGCGAGAAGGGTGTTATCACTATCCGCGGAGCACGCGAGGGGTGCCTGCAAGGGGTTGATCTCGACATTCCGCTCGGCCAGCTCAGTTGCTTCACTGGTCCGGCGGGGAGCGGTGCCCGGACGCTTGCCGTCGATGTCCTGTATCGCGAGGGAAGACGGCGCTACTTGCAGGCACTTTCCGCATTCGAACGGGAGTTCCATACCGGTCTTCAGAAAGCCGAAGTGGAGGAGATCCTCGGACTTCCACCGGCTATACTGCTTCCGGGAACCCCGCCGCGCCGAACGATTGCGGATTTTCTCCGGTTTACAGAACTGGCTTCGGTGCTGTTCGAACGCCTCGGGGAGAGTACATGTCCCGCATGCGATGGCCGCTGTACGGGTTACGGAGTTGCAGAGGCGGCGCGGCATGCCGTCGATTCATTCGCGGGAACCCGGGCACTCGTTGTAGCCCCGGTAGCATTGCAGACAGGGGGCGAGCCGGCAGCAGTTCTCGAGGAAATCAGGCGAGCCGGCTTTCCCCGCATCCTGGTCAACGGGGGGATCCGGCGAAGTGAGGAGGTCGATTCAGAAGCCGTGGCAGAGCTCGGCGATACCCTGGAGGTAGTGGTCGACCGCGTCGACATCGGCGATGACGCCCTCGGTCGCATCGGCGAAGCCTTGCGGACCGCCCGTGCCATGTCGGGCGGGCGCTCCCTGCTGGTTGTGAAGAAAGCAACCATACCCCTGAACCAGCAACTCACATGCACCTCCTGCGGCCGGGAATATCACGGTGTTTCGGGTGAGGGGTTGCTGCAAACGGACGATGCTGTATCCGACAGCAGCCGCGTTGGTTCCTCCCTGGCCGGGAGTTCCCTCCAGGCTGTCTTGGAGATGGGAATTGATCAGGCCATCTCGTGGCTTGGCGAGTTGCGCGAGTCAACCTCCGGCAGGCGGGACGGGCTCTCTGAAGGGGCGCTGGAAGAAGCAGCCGCCATGTTGTCCCGTCTTGCAGTTTTCGATCTGCATCACCTTCCGCTGCACCGGTCGACAGGCGACCTGGCCTCGGGAGAGTGGCTGCGGCTGGTGCTTGCACTGACCGCGGGCAGGGAACTGACGGGCATCCTTTACGTGGTGGAGCCCTGCTCCGGACTCGAGGAGACCCATCTGGGGGTGGCAATTCAGGCCCTCAGAGAGTTGGCCGCTGGCGGCAACACCGTGGTGGTACTGGACAATGACCCCGCGGTGTTTGCCGCAAGCGACCAGGTTTCCGCTTTCCGAAACGGGGAGGTTTTTGCCGCTCCCGATCCGATAGTCGGTGAAGCTGGCAGAAAGAAGGCCGTCCGCCTGGTCGGCTGCTC
>JAPOZF010000371.1 GCA_026706165.1 Gemmatimonadota bacterium | reverse complement strand
GTTGAAAAAGCTGCCCAAGGCGAGCCGTTCGTTATTGCGCGGGCAGGCAAACCCTTGGTCAAAGTCGTGGCGGTGGATGCACCGGAGCCCGGAGCCGCCAGCCGGACCGGGTTCCTGCAAGGGAAAATCTCGGTACCGTCCGACTTCGACCGGATGGGCTCCGCCGAGATCGAGGCGTTGTTCGAAGGCGGCTCGTGAATCTCCTGCTCGACACGCATGTCCTGCTTTGGGCTGCGGGTGAGCCCGACCGGTTGCCGGCCAAGGCGCGCAGTTTGATAGAAGACCCGACTTCGGAATTGGTTTACAGCGCCGTATCGCTCTGGGAGGTTGCCATCAAGAACAGCTTGGGACGGGATGATTTCAGGGTCGACCCGCGCGTGCTGCGCCGGGGATTGCTGGAGCACAACTACACGGAACTCGTGGTAACGGGCGCCCATGCGGTGGCGGTTACCACGCTGCCGCCGGTCCACAAGGACCCGTTCGACCGGCTGCTGGTCGCCCAGGCGCAGATCGAAGGGATGACGCTGTTGACGGTGGATGAAGTCGTCGGGCGCTACCCGGGCCCTGTCCAATTCCTCTGAGGAACCCGCCCTTCCTGTTCAACCTCCGGCGAGCACCGATTCGATCACGCGCAGGGTCCCCACCGCATTGGCTGCCGTAAGCAGCGGCTCCGCCCCGTCGAGCACGCAGTCGTGGAAATGCTCGATCGCCGGCGTGAACGGGGCCACCCCGTTGTCGAAGGAGACCACCTCTTCGCTCGTTCCCGAGCGAATGACGAGGCTCGACCGTTCCTGGGGATGGTAGGGCCGGGGGATCTCGATCGCCGCTTCCCTGCCGAACAGCACCGCTCCCTGCCCCCCGTAGGCGTCGAATCCCCCCTGGATCGAGGCGGTCCGGTCTCCCGGGAACTCCAGGATCAGGGTCGCGCGCGTGTCGACGCCGTACTCCGGATCGATCAGGATCTTGGACTGGATCCTTTCCGGTTCCTCCCCGAAGGCGAAGCGGGAGAAGGTGATCGGGTAGGAGCCGCCGTCGTAGAGGCTGCCGCCGCCCAGTTCGCGGTTCATGCGGATGTTGTCTGTCGGCCGCTGGATGGGGAAGCTCATGTGGGCGTGCAGCTGCAGCAGCTCGCCGATGGCCCCCTCGTCGAGGAGCCGGCGCAGCTTCAGGGTCTGCGGGTGGTAGAGGAAGACGAAGGCCTCGAAGAAGACTACCCCCGCCTCTTCACAGGCCGCCGCCATCGCCTCGGCATCGGCCGCGGTGGTCGCCAGCGGCTTTTCGCAGAAGACGTGCTTGCCGGCGGCAGCGGCCGCCTCGGTCCACTCGCGGTGCATGGTGTTGGGGAGGGGGTTGTACACGGCGTCGACCTCGTCGCTGGCCAGCAGGCTGGCGTAGTCGTCGAAGACCTGCGGGATCCCGTGCTCCCCGGCGAACGATTCCCCCCTTTCGGGGCTGCGGCTGGCGACCGCCGCCACTTCCCCCCGCCGGGTTTCCCGCACCGCGGGAACGAAAGCGGTTTCGGCGATGCGGGCGGTGCTGATGATTCCCCAGCGCACCTTGTCTGCGCTCATGTAGATCCTCCCTTCTCTGGTCGGGCTTGCGAATTCCTGCTATTTCCCAGCGGCGGAAAGCGGTTCCTGCCGGATGGGGAATTCAACCCCCCTGACGGTCCGGCCCGGGGAGCAGCCGGGCGAGGTGCTCGTCGGCGGCGTGGTCTTCGTTGAGGCCCAACTGCATGCGCAGCAGCTCCTTCTGGCGTTGGCTCAGCCTGTCGTACGACGCCGCCGGGAAACCGTCGTGGGGATCGAGCTGGAACATCAGCATCGACTTGCGGTAGTGGGCGAACAGGGCGTGGCGGTTGCGGCCGGTGCTGTTGGCGCCGCCGGCGTGCCAGCACTGGCCGTTGAAGACCAGCACGCTGCCCGCCGCGGCCTCGGGTTGAAACACGTGCCTGATTTCCATCCCCTCCGGCGGGCCGGCGAGGCCGCTCTTGTGCGAGCCGGGCACGATGCGGGTGCCGCCGATCTCGGGGCTGAAGTCGTCGAGCATCCACACGGTGTTCATCATCACCGGGGAGACCGGGTTGAGCATGTGGGCGGGTATGTCGCTGTGGAAGTCCTGCTCGCCGTCCCCGGGCCGGACGATGCGAGAGCTGAGGCTGCCGAGGATGAGGGTGGCGTCGAGGAAGTGCTCGAGAACCGGCAGGATGACGGGATGGTCGATGACCTGGAAAAAGACCGGGTCGCGCCCCGGCAGGTTGGGGACGAGCAGGGAGGTGGCGTTGCGGTTTTCGTAACCGGGCATTCCGACTTCGCCGGCGCAGCGGACGAGGGCGCTTCGCAAGGCCTCGATCTCGCCGGGATCCAGGACGCCGGCCACCAGGGTGAATCCGTAGATCTCAATTTCGGCAACCGCCTGTTCGAACGGGGTCATGATCATCCTCTCGCCGGGGTGGCGCTTGTTTCCGCGCGGAAATGCGGTTTAATGTAGCCCAAAACCGCAACCAGGAGCTGCCGATGACACCTGAGGACCGGGCGCAACGACTTCAGGTCGACACCATTCACGGGCGCCATCTCGAAGACAACCGGCTGGGGGACCCCGCCCTCCGCAACCTCGCCGTGCTGCTGCCGCGTTCCTACCGCGAGTCGGAGACGCGGCGCTACCCGGCCGCCTACATCCTTCACGGCTTCGGCGGCACCGCCTGGTCCTGGGCCAACGACTTCTCCCTCTCCTCGGGACCGGGCTGGCGCTCCTTCCTGCACGCCGCCGACGAGCTGATGCGGGGGGAGAGCTGCCGCGAGATGATCCTCGTCGCCCCCGACGGCCACAACCGCTGGGGCTGCAGCCAGTGGGTGGACTCGGGGATCAACGGCAACTACGCCAGCTACGTGGCCGACGACGTGGTGGGGTACGTCGACGCCCATTTCCGCACCGTTCCCGAGCGCAGCCACCGCCTGGTGACCGGGGTGTCGAGCGGCGGCATCGGGGCCTTCCACGTCGGCGGCTGTTTCCCCGAGATCTTCGCCGCCGCCGCGGTGCGCAGCGCCGACATCTACTTCGAGGTCACCCATGTCCCCTGGCTCGTCGACCTCGTGAACGCCTCCTGGCCGCAGGGGTTCAAGGGGCCGATCCGGGACAACTACAACTCCTGGATCTGCTACGGCCTCGCCGCCGCCTATTCCCCCAACCCCGACAACCCCCCGTACTGCGGCGACCTGCCGATCCGCTTCCCCAACGGCGACCTCGACGAGGAGGTGTGGCGGAAGTGGCTGCACTTCGACCCGGTCCGGGCCTGCGAGAGGTACGCGGCCGCCTTCCGCAGCATGCACCTGTTCACCGACTGCGGATTCCGCGACGAGTACCACTTCCACCTCGGGCACCGCATCCTCCACGAGCGCCTCGAGGAAGCGCAGGTGCCGCACATATACGAGGAGTACGACGGCAAGCACGGCGACCTGAGCACCGAGCGCACCCTGCGCGTGCTCGAGTGGTTCGACGGGGTGATTCCCGAAGAGGGTTAGCCGCGCCCGCGCGGGTCCCGAGGGGAACTCGGGCCGCCCCAGGTGGGGAACTGCCCCGGGCTGAAGCCATGGGTGCGACCCGGGGCAGCCGGGGCGGGTCAGAAGAAATTGCCGAAACCCGGGGTGTGGCCGGTAAGCCGCAAGGCCGCAGCCTCGAGTGCTGGCGGCGGCACCGGTTCGGGCGATCCTGGAGCCGTCGAGCCGGATTCAGGGGATTGCGGGCGGCCCCGGAAACCCGAGGTTGGGCCGGCGGTACCGGCCGGCCTACAGCACCTCGGCGCGGCTGAACAGCTCCTTCCCCCGGTCGGTCAGCTGCTCGAAGCTTTCGCGGTGGATCTCGACCCGCCTGCCGATGCGGAACCAGGACAGGGAGTAGCAGATCACCAGCTCCGGCCGCGGCC
>JAPOZF010000713.1 GCA_026706165.1 Gemmatimonadota bacterium | reverse complement strand
CCCGTTTCGCAATCCGATCGAAATCGTCAGACAGAGCTTCTTTGCTCCGAGATTTCCTTTTCCGTCGTGCCACCGGTCTGGCCTCCTTGTCACACAATCGAGTGTAGGGGCGAGCAGAATCGCGGTCAATTGGCCTCCCCCTACGCCATTGGCCCCAAGCCGTCACGGACGGACGTGGCGTGAACGAGGGCGTCGCCGCGGGCCGCGTCGATGACCCCCACTACCCTTGATCCGGGCTGGGCCTTCGGCAGGCCACCGCGGCCGGCTCGACCAAGCCATTCCCCGTTTTCACTTAGTTTTAGGGAACTCACATGCCCCTGATCCTCTACATCCTGCTGCTCCTCCTCTACGCCCTCCACAACGACCTGTGGCTGTGGGACGACGGCACCCTGGTGCTCGGCCTGCCCGCCGGGTTCCTCTATCACATCGGCTACTGCGTGGCCGCCTCCGCCCTCCTCGTGCTGCTGGTCAACTTCGCCTGGCCGCGGCACCTGTCTGAATCCGAGGGGGAGGAAGAGCAGGAGGACTCGCGGCCATGACCCTGGGCGTCATCCTCGTCTACCTGCTGCTCGTCCTCCTCGTCGGGGGGCTGAGCCACCGCCTCTTCAGGGGGACCGGCGAGGATTACTTCGTCGCCAGCCGCACCGTCGGTCCGTTCCTGCTGCTGATGTCGCTGTTCGGCACCAACATGACCGCCTTCGCCATCCTCGGGGCCTCGGGCGAAGCCTACCACGAGGGGATCGGGGTGTTCGGCCTGATGGCCTCCGCCTCCGCCCTGGTGATTCCCTGCGTCTTCTTCTTCGTCGGCACGCGGCTGTGGGCGATCGGCAAGCGCCACGGCTTCCTGACCCAGGTGCAGTACTTCCGCCGGCGCTGGGACTCAGACGGGCTGGGGCTGCTGCTGTTCGCGGTGCTGATCGCCCTCGTCGTTCCCTACCTGCTTATCGGCGTGATGGGGGGCGGCCTGACCCTGCACCAGATCACCAAGGGGCAGGTCCCCGAGTGGGTCGGCGGGCTTCTGGTCTGCGTGGTGGTGATGACCTACGTCTGCTACGGCGGGCTGCGCGGGACCGCCTGGGCCAACGCCTTCCAGACTCTCGTCTTCATGGTGCTCGGCGGCGTCGCCTTCGCCGTCATCCTCGGGGAGCTCGGCGGCCTCGAGGCGGCGATGTCGGCGGTGGCCGCCGCCCACCCCGACCTCGTGGTCAGGTCGGAGCACATCGAGCCTGCCAAGTGGCTTTCCTACACCTGCATTCCGCTGTCGGTCGGCATGTTCCCGCACATGTTCATGCACTGGCTGACCGCGCGCAGCGCCCGCACCTTCCGCTACCCGCTGATGTTCTACCCCCTGTGCATCGCCGCGGTCTGGGTCCCGAGCGTGACCCTCGGCATCGCCGGGCGCCTCGACTTTCCCGATCTCGCGGGGCCGGCGGCCAACTCGGTGCTGGTGAAGATGATCGACCTGCACGCCCCCGAGCTGCTGGCGGGCCTGCTGGCGGCCGGGGTCTTCGCCGCGGTCATGTCCTCCCTCGACTCGCAGGTGCTGTCGATCGGGACCATGTTCACCCAGGACATCGTCCGCCACTACGGCGGGGAAGAAAGCATGAGCGAGCGCCGGCAGGTGCTGTACGGCCGCCTTTTCGTCGCCGCGGTCCTGGTGGTCACCTTCCTCCTCGCGCAGGTGGCCGACCGCAGCATCTTCAAGCTCGCGGTCTGGTCCTTCACCGGTTTCGCCTCGCTCTTCCCGGTGGTCCTGGCTGCGCTGTTCTGGCGGCGGAGCACCAAAGCCGGCGCCTTCGCCTCGATCGTCAGCGTCGTCCTGCTCTGGACCTGGTTCTTCTCCCTCGGATGGGAGACCCCGGGGTACACCGTCGGCGGCAGCGGCGTCATGCCGGTGGCCGTCATCCTCGCGGTGTCGGCGGCCGCCATGGTCGCCGGGTCGCTGCTGACGAAGCCGCCCGCGCCCGAGGTGCTGCGGCGCTTCTTCCCGGATGGCGGCGGTTCGTAGAGAAGTCCGCCGCATGGCTGTTCCCGCCACCCCATGCGCGTAGCCCACATCACCGCGGGGGCCGCGGGCATGTACTGCGGCGCCTGCATCCACGACAACACCCTCGCCGCGGCGCTGATGCGCCGCGGGGTCGACGTCGCCCTGGTGCCGACCTACACCCCGCTGCGCACCGACGAAACCGACGTCAGCATGAAACAGGTGTTCTACGGCGGCATCGGGGTCTTTCTCGAGCAGAAGCTGCCGCCCTTCCGGCGCATGCCCCGGTTCGTCGACTGGGCCCTCAGGCGCCCCGCCCTGCTGAAAGGGGTGTCGCGGTTCTCGGGAGCGACCCAGCCCGGCGACCTCGGGGCCCTCACCGTGTCGGTGCTCCGCGGCCCGGAGGGCCACCAGCGGCGCGAGCTCGAACGGCTCGTCGAGTGGCTGCGCGCCGATTTCAGGCCGGATATCGTGCTGCTGACCAACAGCCTCTTCCTCGGCCTTGCCGGGAAACTCAAGAGCGTCCTCGGAGTGCCGGTGGTGTGCGCGGTGCAGGGGGAGGAGATCTTCCTCGAGGGGCTCGTCGAGCCGTTCCGGTCGGAAGCCCTGAACCTGCTGCGGGAGCGCGCCGCCGACGCCGCCGGGTTCGTAGCCCCCTGCCGGTACGCCGCCGACTTCATGTCGCGGTACCTCGAGGTCGAGCGCAACCGCTTCCACGTGGTGCCGCTCGGTCTGCATCTCAGCGGACACGGCGAAGGGGAGGCAGCCGCGCCCCCTTCCGCGGAGTCGCCGTTCACCATCGGGTTCCTGGCGCGGATCTGCCCGGACAAGGGGCTGCACGTGCTCGCCGAGGCGTTCGCACACCTCGCGGAAGAACGCGGTGCGGAAACGGTGAGACTGCTCGCTGCCGGGTGGCTCGGCGACGGCGACCGCCCCTATCTCAGGGAGGTCGAGGAAACGCTGCGGCGGGCCGGACTCGCGGGGCGCTTCGAGTACCGGGGGGTGCTCGACCGGACGCAGAAGATCCGTTTCCTGCGGGAGCTTCACGTGCTCTCGGTGCCGGCCCCGTTCAGGGAGCCGAAGGGGCTCTACGTCCTCGAGGCGCTCGCCAACGGCGTGCCGGTGGTCCAGCCCGACCACGGGGCGTTCCCCGAGCTGATCGAAGCGACAGGGGGCGGCCTCCTCGCCGAGGGTGCCAGGGCGGAAGCGGTGGCGGCCGGTATCGGGCGGCTGATCGACGACGAGGCTCTGCGCCAGCGGCTCGCCGCCAGCGGCAGCGAGGCGGTTCGCGAGCGCTTCAGCGACGACGTCATGGCCGCCGGCACCCACGCCCTGTTCGAGCGCTTCGTTCCTTCCCGCCGGTCCGTCCACAGAGAGGAGATCGCATGACCTGGTTGCTGTTCGCCTTCATCACCGTTGCATCCTGGGGGCTGTACGGGGTCCTGCTGCACAGCGGACAGACGGCGATGGCCGATCCCGTCAACGGGCGCTACAAGGCGTTCCTGTTCGTCGGCGTCGCCTACCTCCTGACCGCCGTTCTCGGTTCGCTGCTGGTGCTCAAGATCAACGGCGTCGACTGGGGCTTCCCGGTCAAGGGGGTCGTCCTGTCGACTGTAGCCGGAACCGCCGGGGCGCTGGGGGCCTTCGGGGTGCTGCTCGCCTTCGGGGCCAAGGGGTCGCCGGCCGTGGTGATGGCGATCGTCTTCGCAGGCGCCCCGGTCGTCAACGCCGTCGCGGCGATGATCCTGCACCCGCCCGCCGGCGGCCTCGGCGCGCTCAGCTGGCCGTTCCTGCTCGGGATCGCCATGGCCGCGGGGGGCGGCTGCCTGGTCACCCTCTTCAGGCCGGGGTCGTAAGCAGACATGGCCCCGGAGTTCCGCACCCGCCGCCGCATCGAGTTCGGGGACACCGACGCGGCCGGCATCGTCCACTTCTCCCG
>JAPOZF010000670.1 GCA_026706165.1 Gemmatimonadota bacterium | reverse complement strand
TTCCCGGGGAATGCCTTTCGCGCGCTGGTGTGTCGGCGGCGAGCTCAACATCGTCGAAAGCTGCCTCGACAAGTGGCTGGCCGACCCGGAAACCGCGCGGCGGACCGCCCTCGTCGCCGAGGACGAGGAGGGGACCGCGGCGAGCCTCACCTACCGCGAACTGGCGGACGAGGTCGGCCGCTGCGCCAACGCGCTGCGCTCCCTGGGTCTGGGCAAGGGTGACGTGGTCGGCCTGTACCTGCCGATGTCGGCCGAGATCGTCATCGCCCTGTTCGCCGTCGCCCGCATCGGGGCGATCCTGCTGCCGCTGTTCTCAGGCTTCGGAGCCGGGGCGGTCGCCGACCGCCTCAACGACGCCGGGGCAAGGGCCCTGATAACCGCCGACGGAACCCGCCGGCGGGGAAGGCCCGTGCCGCTGAAAGAGACCGCGGACGAGGCCCTGAGACATGCCCCCGGCGTTCGCCACGTGGTCGTCGTCCGCCACCTCTCCCTGCCCGGCGAGAGGGTCGAAATGGCCGGGGGGCGCGATCACTGGTGGCACGAGCTGCTCGCCGGCCGGCCGCAGGCATGCGTGCCCGAGCCGACCGCGGCCGAGGACGTGCTGATGCTCATCTACACCTCGGGAACCACCGGAAGGCCCAAGGGGGCGGTCCACACCCATTGCGGGTTCCCGATCAAGGCGGCGCAGGACATGTGCTTCGGAACCGACGTGCGGCCCGGGGATGTCGTTCACTGGGTGACGGACATGGGCTGGATGATGGGACCGTGGCTGGTCTTCGGGTCTGCCCTGCTGGGAGCGACCTGCGTCATCTACGACGGCGCCCCCGACTATCCCGGGCCCGACCGCCTCTGGAGGCTGGTGGAAACGCGGGGAATCGGGATTCTCGGGCTCTCACCCACTCTCGTGCGCAGCCTCATACCGCACGGGGAGGAGCCGGTGAAAAAGCGCGACCTCTCCTCCCTGAGGCTCTTCGCCTCCACCGGGGAGCCGTGGAACCCCGCCCCCTGGAACTGGCTGTTCGAAGTCGCGGGGGAAAGCCGGCTGCCCATCGTCAACTACTCGGGGGGCACCGAGATCAGCGGCGGCATCCTCATGGGCAACCTGCTGCAGCCGTCCAAGCCGACCGCTTTTTCCGGCCCCTGTCCCGGCATGGCCGCCGACGTGGCCGGCGACGACGGCGAACCGCTCCGCGGCGAAGTCGGGGAGCTGGTGGTGCGCGCCCCCTGGATCGGCATGACCCGCGGCTTCTGGAACGACGAGGAGCGCTACCTGCAGACCTACTGGTCGCGCTGGCCGGACGTCTGGGTGCACGGCGACTGGGCCGCCGTCGACGGCGACGCATGCTGGTACATCCTGGGCCGCTCCGACGACATCATTCTCGTCGCCGGCAAGCGTCTCGGCCCCGCGGAGTACGAGTCGATCCTCGTCGGCCACCCCGCGGTCGTCGAGGCCGGAGCCGTCGGGGTCCCCCACCCCGTCAAGGGAACCGACGTCGTCTGCTTCTGCGTTCCGGTGCCGGGAATCGCCGCTGACGCCGAGCTCAGACAGGAGCTGCTCGACGAGGTCGCCGCGGAGCTGGGCAAACCGATGCGGCCCGGGAACCTGCTGTTCGTACCGGATCTCCCGAAGACCCGCAACGCCAAGGTGATGCGCCGCGTCATCCGCAGCGCCTGGCTCGGCGAGGATCCCGGGGACACCTCCAGCCTGGTGAACCCCGAAGCGATCGCCGCCATAGCGGGCGCCGCGGCCGGCAACGGCTGACCGGCCGCCTATGCCTTTGCCTGATTTCGACAAACCCGAAAAGCGGGTCAGAAGCCTGCAGGGGCCCCTGACCGGTCGATCATCCCCGCCCACAGGGACCACTGCCTGACCGCGGCGTGCAGCAGCAGGATCATGAGGATCTGCCCGGTCCAGGAGAGAATGCGGCCCCCTTCCGGGGGCTCCCCCGCCGCCCAGGGAACCCGGCCCCGTCCGGCGAAGGCGACACCGGCCCAGAGGAGCAGGGCGCCGATGCTCACCGCGGTGCCGATGCGGAAGCTGGCCGGCTCGAAACTGAAGACCACATTGCGGTCGCCGGGCCCTACCTCGACGGCGCGGAAGACGTGATTGGCGGGAAACAGCGGCCTCTCCTCCCCGTCGACGGACACCCGCCAACCCGGGTAGTGGCTGTCGCTCAGAACGAGAAATCCCGGCCGGACCGGCGCAACGGCGACCTCGACCCGGCGCGGCTGGTAGCGGGTGACGCGCGCCTCCCCGGCGGGAAACCGCCCGGACGGGAGCTGTCCGGAAGCGGAAAGCCCTGCCTGGTCCGGCCGGGATTCCGGGGCCGTTTCCAGGACGACCTCGCGCTCCGGCCTGAACCGGTTCCCGCGCAGGTAGCGCAGGCGCTCCGCGGGCCTGGCAATCACCCTGGCGTCTCCGACCAGGAAGGCCCGCGGCAGGACGCGGCTGTTTTCGTACAGGAACAGCTCCCCGCCGTGCACCAGCCTCAGCCCCGCCTGCCGGAGCGGGGCGTGGGTGACGACGAAGCGGGCGTTGGCGAGGGACAGGAAGCCGGGATACCCCCTGGCGAACTCCCAGTGCCGCGACAGGTGCAGGGGACTCCATCCCGGCAGGGTGTTCGCCAGGCCGTAGAGGGAGCCGGTGTACATCCGCAGCGTCTCCGGGTAGGACCGGTAGGAGCCGAGGTCGTGGGCCCACCCGTTGTGCCAGTCGAGTCCGCTGCCTCTTTCGGTCACGAAGCTCGCGACGCGGAAGCGCCCCGCATGCGGAAGACCGGCCTCCGCCGAATCCGGAGCGGCGGCGGCAACGATGCGCTGGGCGGTCCGCGGCGGTTCGAGGTACACCTCCGGTTCGATAACGCCGTTGAAGTCCCGGCCGAAATCGGCGAGGTCGACGAACAGCACCATGGGCACAACCCACCCCACCTGGCGCCGGCGCCGCCCGGGACCGGCCAGGAAACCGAGCGGCACCGCCGCGGCGAGAACGAGGCCGCAGCGCACCAGGTCGGAGGAGAGGTCCTCCCGGTAGCGGCCGGCGGCAGCCGCCTCGGTGCCTGAGGAGGGTCCTGCGAAGTCGAGGTTGACCCCCGCGGCGAGGGCGGCGGCGAGGGCGGCCGCCAGCAGCGAACCCAGCCACCATCTCCGGTGCCCGCCGCTGCAGAGCCGGTCGAGGCCGAGGCCGGCAAGCACCGCCGCGGCGAACGCCCACCAGAGCAGGAAGCGCGTCGGGATCCTGAAGAAGCTCAGCCCGGGCAGCTCGTAGAGGATCTCGTAGAGGACGGTGTACCTGCCCAGGGAGAGCAGCAGGGCGGCCGCGGCGAGGGCGGCGAAGAAAGGGGCGTGGCGGTTGCGGTTTCCGCGCAGGGCCAGGACCGCGAGCAACAGCGGCAGCACCCCGACGTAGGGACACAGCTGGATGAAGAAACCGGCATCCCTCCCCCAGTAGGAACCGGTTGCCGAGTTGCCGAAGAAGTCGGGCAGCAGCAGGCAGACGAGGCGCTCGGGAGGCAGCGACATACTGGCGAACTGCCTGTAGCCGAGGCCTTCGGAGCGCCCCGACAGCTGCACCAGCTCCCAGGTCGGCACCAGCTGCACCGCGGCCATCCCGGCGCCGAGGGCGAAGGTTCCGGCGACCGCGGCGGCCCAGACCGCGGTCGGCGAAGCGGGTCCGCGGCCGTCTCCGGAGCTCCTCATCCCGAAACCCCGGTACAGGGCGTAGAGAAAGGCCGCCGCGGCGCTGTAGAGCGCTGCCTGGGGGTGGCCGGCCAGCAGTTGCAGGGCGAAGACCGCGGCGGCGAGACCCAGCCAGCGGCGGCTGCGCCGGCGCGCCGCGAGCTCGAAGGCTGCGAACAGGAAGGGCATCCAGGCCATGACGTCGACGAAGTTCTGCGACATGGCGCGAACCACCGCGTAACCGCTGAGGGCGAAG
>JAPOZF010000607.1 GCA_026706165.1 Gemmatimonadota bacterium | reverse complement strand
GCCTCAGCCGGGTCGCGACCCGGTTGCGGACAAGGAAGATCCAACTGGAGAAACCAGGGTTTCCGGAGACGTCGCATTCCCCGCGGGCCACCGGAAAATGCTTGCCGTTCTGGAGGATATCAAGAATCGCGCCTCCGAAGAGTATCAGTACTTCGGTCGCAAGGTACACCTTCACCGGCGTCAGGCCCTGGAAGCGCTCGGTCCCGATGCGGACAAGCTTGAACGACTGGCCGCTTTGAATCGAATACCAGACCGAGGCGAACGAATTGCTTCCCCAGATCGCGATGTGGAATTGGATCAATCGATTGAAATCGTCCAAGGGGACAAGGAGTACAGGACGATTTCACTTCGTTCGTACGCCCTTGGCGGCGGGTAGTGGCCTCATCCGATTCCCTCGGGCGCCCTCCTGTCCACTGGAGAAAGGCCGCACCACGAAAGAGAAAGGCCGCACCACGAAAGCGCAGTATGGGACCCCCGACTTGGAGAGTAAGCAAATGAAAAAAGCGGCGTCGCTGTCATTTTTCATCCTTGTTGCCCTTTCCCCTGCAAAGCCGTCGTGGGCGGGGGAAATCGACACCGTCATGACTTTGACCGCAGAGTTTCCCGGACCGGCGCGACAGTTGTTCGAAGTCTCGGGTTCCGGGCTGTTCGCCGTAGTCGGCGGAGTTGGTGGCGGCTTCGCATCGGTGACTGACGAGGGGTACGAGACGGTCTACCAGGGGGAGGTTGTCTCTGCGGCGGCTTCTCTCGACGGGTATCTGTTTTTTACGATCAGGATGGGTGGAGAAGCCAGAATCATGCGCCTTTCTGCGGAAGAGGCATCCCGGGAGGGTGGGGGAGATGGGGACAAAGGGGAGCCACCTCGCCCCACGGAGGTCACGGACCGCTTCGGCTCTCCGGCCTCGGGGGACTGCCGGGTGGTGCGTTCGAGCATGGGCGAGATATGGGTGGAGGGCGCCCCTGCCCTGAGGCGCGCAGACGGGGCGTACGCTCCCGTTCCGACGGCGACCGGCGGACTGGGGGCGGTTCCCCTGGCGAGGGACGTGCACGGCAATTCCTGGTCGCTGTCCTCGTCGGGAGACCAGGTGCTTGTACGGGCCTCGGATGCGCCTGCCGAATGGCGAGATGCCGGCCCTTCCCGGGGAGGGCCCTGGTCCTGCCTCGTCACCGATGTCAGCGGGTTCGTCTGGGTCGGGGGGGCGGATGGCCTGCGCCGGCATGACCCCCTCGAAGCAGACGCGGGATGGCTCGAGCTTCCCGCCCCCCTCAGCCTGCCGACCAGTCCGGTCACCTCCCTGGGCCGCTCGCCCGAGGGCAAGGCCCTCGCCTGTTTTTCGTCGGGGGAGGTCATCGAAATCGACTACGCCCGCCAAACCCGCAAAGCCGAAATCGTTCACCTGACCGACGAGGTGCTGCCGGCCCCGGCCGACGTCGTCTACAGCGACTCCGAAGGCCAGGTCTGGCTGGGCATCGGATCGAGGCTTTACCGCAAGAAGGCGCATCCGCTCGTCTGGCAGCGCCACTGGGAGGTGCTCAGCCCATTGCCGGGGAGCAACCACGACATCTTCTCCGTCGAGGTGGATAGCCGGCTGTATACTGCCGGAGGGGTGACGGCCGGTTGGGGATACCCCGCCCGGCACCACTGGTTCGACGAACTCTGGGAGTACGACAGCGCCACCCAGGTCTGGAGGGTGGCGGGAAAACTGCGGGAGGATCTCTGTTACAACGGCATCGCCACGCTCGACGGGGACGTATGGGTGGTCGGCGGCGCCGTCAACGTCGACGAAACCAGAGTGTCGACGGAAACCGTACAGATTTTCGATCCGCGCACCGGGGCGTGGCGGCTCGGTCCGCCCCTGAACGAGGCGCGGCAGGAGCCGGTGGCGGTGACGGCCGGCAACCGCGTGTACGCCATCGGCGGCGCCAGTGACTACTCGACGCCGATGATCTCGGTGGAGAGCATCGGGTCGGGGGAATCGCAGTGGAGCATCGAGCCGCCTCTGCCGGAACCGATGCGGCAGTTCGCCGGCGCCGTCCTCGACGGCGTCATCTACTGTATCTCGAAAGACGACGCCTTCTCCTACGATGCAAAGGCGGGGTCATGGAGCGAGCTGCCCCGCCTCTGGCACATGCCCCAGGCGGCGCAGGTGGCGGCTCACGACGGGGAAATCTGGGTGCTGGGGGGCGTCGGTACCAAGCGCACGTTCCGCTATGATCCGAAGGAGGGCTCATGGCGGCCCGGCCCGCCGCTGCCCACGGAACAGTCGTGGGGCTCGGCGAGCGATCTCAACGGCCGCCTGATCGTCGCCGGCGGCGCCCACTGGTCGGAGCTCCACGGGCGCTACCTCTTCGACGATTCGGTGTACGCCTATCGGGAGGGCTCTTTCGTGCCCGAGGACATCGAATGACCGGGTGCCTGCCGGAAGAGAATACACAGACCGCACCGCCGCTCTTCGGCGGGGTGGTCCCTCTTCGGGCTCATTCGGTGTTCAGTAGGCGACGGCGATGGTGCGGAGGACTTCCCTGCGGTCGAGGCCGGCCCCCTTGCCGTCGACATCGACGTGGAAGCGGAGCGCGTAGATCCCCGGCGGCACGAGGTTGCCGGAGTCGTCCTCCCCGTTCCACTTCAGCGAGTACGCACCGGCGCTGACGTCGCGGGATTCCTCGAGGGTGCGGACCCGTCGTCCGCCGAGATCGAAGATATCCACGGCAACGCGCCGGCTGCGCCCGACGAGGACGACGGTGAACCCGAGGTCGGCTGCGTCGTTGACGCCGTCGCCGTTCGGGCTGAAGGCGGGGGGCACCTCGAAGCCGGCGAACAGCTCCCTGTCGCTCTGCATGCCGACCACGACCAGGCTGTTGGCGTCGATCCCCGCAGCCGCGTCTCCTTCGTCTACCTGCTGCCAGACCACCTCGCCGGACCCGTCTCCGAGCCGGGCGAATGCCTGCACGGTCCCCCCCACGGAGAACAGCTCTCCGGAAAAATCGAGCCGCAGCAGATCGGCGCCGTCACCGGGACCGATGGGGGGGAAGGTCACCAGCAGGCTGTCCTCCCGGGTCGGAGAAGGCTGCGCCTGTACGGCGAGCTTGTCGAGACCGGACGCGGCGAGCAGGTCGGCTTCGGCCCCGGCGAACAAACCCGAGAAACCTAGGCGCATCCCTTCCGGGGCAGTCAGCAGGATGCCGTCGAAACCGGGATTTCCCGAGCTGAAGCGGGGGCGGATGTACAGAGAAAACGGCCTTTCGACGGCCAGGGACTCCACCTGGGTGGGGCTGAGCTCCCCGAAAAACCCGTCGGCCAGCGGAGCGGTGTAGTTGAGGCGGATCGCCTTCAGGGAGGCTGCCGCCTCGGGAGTGTCGGAAAGGAGCGTTGCGCGGACCTGGACGTACTTGCGCGGCGAAGGGGAAGTGATGCGGGCTCCCGAGACGAGGTAAGGATCGCTCCAGGCGCTCGAGTCGCTGCCCATGATCTCCTCGGTGACGATGTCGCCCCGCAGGAGGTCGTCGGGGATTTTCACCTTGTCGTTCGGTTTCTGGAGCTTGTCGTACTTCTCCTTTGTCACTTCTTCTCCGTTTCCCTTGAAGTACCGTGTAACCTCCGACTTGATCTGGCTGGTGCGGGTCTGCAGGAACAGGCGGGTTCCCGGAGGGGTATCGGCGTCCCACTCGATGAAGGTGAGGGTTCGCGTGCCCCCGGGATCGATCAGGCGGGACGCGATGGTGACCTGCGGCTGAAACCCCACCCCGAAAACCTGCCACTCGGTGATGGGATAGACCGCCGCGAGCATGTGCCGCGGAGTCCTGTCGTAGGCAAGGCGCACGTAGCGGGCTTTGATCGGGGTATCGAGAGTGTACCGTTCGACGTGACTTTGTGTCGGGGAAACGGGCATGTTCGGGTCGTCCTCCCGCGGTTGCTTCGCCATCACCTCCTGGGTCACCACCTTGGCC
>JAPOZF010000035.1 GCA_026706165.1 Gemmatimonadota bacterium | reverse complement strand
CGAAACCGCTCCCGGTTGCCCTGTGGCTTTCCCTCTGTGCCGCCCTGGCGGCCGCCCCGGTCCGGGACGACGCCGTTTTCCCCTACACCCTGGAGTGGAAGCGGCTGACCGGGTTTCCCGCCGGGCCGGTGGCGTGGGCGGACACCCTGGTCTTCCTCGCCGAAGCGGACGGCTCCCTGCTGGCGGTCGAAGCCGGCTCCGGGGCGGTGCGCTGGCGGCTTCCGGGGGCCGGCCTCATCGGCGACCTGCGGGCGGCCGGCGACAGGCTGCTGTTCGCCGGCACCCGGGGAACCGCGGGCAGCTGCCGGATCGCCGACGGCAGCCTCCTCTGGAAACATCACGGTTCCGCTTCCGGCGGCGCCCGTATCGCCGCCGGGGACAGCCTCGATTACTTCAACAGCTCCGACGGCTGGCTCTACGCCCGCCGCGGCGACGGCTCCTGCGCCTGGAAGCTGCGCACGGGGATCCGCCGGCCGGCGCGCCCGCTCCTGCACGGCGGCCGGCTGTACGTCGGCAACGCCGACGGCTTCCTGCTCGCCGTCGACAGCGGCAGCGGCCGCAGGCTGGGAGAGGTCGAGGTCGGCGCCGCCGCAGGCACCCCGGTCCCGGCAGGAGACCTGGTAGTCGCGGCGGCCTCCGACGGTTTCGTCCGCGCCTGGGACAGGGAGGGCCTCGCCCTGCTGTGGGAGCGCCGCCTCGGCGCCAAGCTGCGGGCGCCCCCGCAGGCAGGCCGGGGTTCCATCCTCTGCCTGACGGACAACGGCTACGCCTGGAGCCTGAACCCCGGGACCGGCGCCCCGGTCTGGAAGAGACCGCTCGGCGCCAGGCCGACCGGCCTCGTCCCGCTGCCGGCCGCCGGACAGGTGATGGTCTCCAACGATTCCGGGGCGGTGGCCGCGATCGACCGGCGGACCGGAGAGCTTGCCTGGGAGCAGCAGGCAGGCCTCGGCGCCGTCCGCCTGCACGGCGAGGCCGGCCGCCTGTACGTCGCCGCCGCGGACGGGTACCTGTACGCCTTCTCGACGCGGGTGGAGCCGCGGCGGTCCGGCGGCGCCGATACGGTATGGACCGAGCTGCGCAGCCGCGGCTTCAAGACCGGCTACGCCAAACGGTGGTCGCAAGCGCTTGCCGGCGGCGGTCTGCGTTTCGGCGAGGAGACGGTGAACTGGAGCCACGGGTTCGTGCGCGTCCGCTCCTCCCTCGAGGTCGACGGGGATCTGCGGCCGGTCTCCTTCCGCAACGAGAAGACCGAGGGGAGCCAGCGCCTGGTCAGCCGCGGCGACTGGCTCGGCGGCGGCCGCGTGCGCAGCGAGCAGCGGCTCGCCGGGCAGACGGTCACCGACACGGTGGAGGCCGGCCCGGGGGTCCTGCTCCCCGAGACCGCCCTCCCGGAGCTCGCCCGCCGGGGCTCGCTGCAGCCCGGGACCGCCGACACCGTCGAGGTTTTCGACTACGCCGCTCTCGCCGTCCGCCCCCTGTACGTCACCGCGGGGGAAAGGGAGCCGGCGGAGGCGGGTTCCCTGTTGAAGGTTACCCTGCGCTACGGGCCCCTGGCGCCGTCACCGGTCAGGGGTGAGACGCCGGACCTGCTGCCCGGCGTCCTCTTCCACACCTGGCTCGACGCCGGGGGCGGCGAGGTGAGAACCGCGGTTCCCCGGTTCCGGTCGTCCGGGGCCCGGACCGGCAGGGGAAGGGCGCTGTCGTGGGAAGCGCCGGGAAAACCGGTGGTGCTGACTCTCGACCATGCGATACAGGACCCTGCCCGCCTGGAGCGCCTCGTGCTGAGCCTGCCGTGGTCGGCGGCGGAGGCCGGCTCCCTGTTCGTCGCCAACCGGAGGCAGCACCTCGCAGGCGACAGCCTCGGGACGCGGCTGGTCGTGCGCCGCCTCGGGCTCCCCTCCGGGAGGACGGCCCTGCCGGTGAAGGGAGACTCCCTGCGCCCCTGGCTCGAGCCGTCCCTCTACATCCAGTCGCGGCATCCGGAGCTGACTGCCCTGAGCGCGCGCATCGCCGCCGGCGAGCGGGACGCCCTGAACGTGGCGCGCCGCCTGCAGCAGTGGGTGTACGATCACATGACGCCGGCCGACACCAACGTCCGCTTCAAGTCCGCGCTCGAGGTGCTCGCCGACATGCGCGGCACCTGCAGCGAGTACACCGTCCTCTACGCCGCCCTCTGCCGGGCGGCCGGGCTGCCGGTCCGGGTCGCCTCCGGGTTCGCCGCCTCCCCGGACGGGGTGCTGGTGCTCCACGTATGGCCGGAGGTGTTCCTCGGAGAATGGGTCGGCGTCGATCCGTCGTGGAACGCCTTCCCGGTCGGGGCCGCCCACGTCAAGACCGGGTCGGGGCTGCTGACCCCGGCCGGCATCGCGCGCATGAACCTGCCGCTGCAGCTGATTCTCGCCTCGAAGGGCGGCATCGAACTGGTCGAGTACGAAACCCGGGAGGGACGCTTCCTGGCGGAAGGGGAAAGGCTGTACCGGGAAGCCGAGGCCGCGGACCGGAACTTCGAGGAGGAGCGGGCCCAGGAGCTGTATCACCGGGTGCTCCTGCTCGACTGGCACCAGCGCAGCGCCGAGGCCCACCTGAACATCGCCCGGCATCACCTGCAGCGAGGCCGCCTCGAGGAAGCCGAGTGGCCCCTGCGCCGGATGCTGAGGCAGGGCCCCGGGGGCGCCGTGACGGCGCCGGCCTGGTTCCACCTCGGACGCGTGGCCGAGGCCCGGCAAGACTGGGAGGAGGCGGCGGAGCTGTACGAAAAGCTTGTCGACGGGTACCCTGCTTCCGACCTCGCCGACGACGCGCTCGGTTCGCTGGCGGCCCTTACGGAGAAGCGGTCCGGGTGCCGGCGGGCGCGGCCCCACTACCGGCGGCTGGTCGAGGAGTACAGCCGCTCGGGCTGGGCGGCCGTCGCCGAGGCGGCCCTGGAGAAGTGCAGGTCGAAGGAACGCCTGCTGGCGGCGCCGGACTCAGCTTCCGACGCGGGGAGATAGGCGCATTGCATGCTTATTCCAGGGCAATGGAGGTAGGCCCGACAATCCCGCTGAGGAGCGTCTGGATGTTTGAACCGTCGAGATCCGCGCTTTGAATCCTGTCGGTGAAATTTTCCGTCCAGTACATCCTTCCTCCTGCGAGGTCCAGGGCAATTCCCCTCGCCTCTCCCAGTCCGGTGACCAGGTCTTCCACGTCTGATCCGTCCATGTTGGCGCGCTGGACCTTGCCAGCCCTGGAGTCGGTCCAGTAGATCTTGCCGGCTTCCGGATCGAGAGCCAGCCTGTCGAGATCATTCGTCCCGGAGGTAACGAGATCCTCGATATTTGAGCCGTCGAGGTCGGCCCGCTGAATTTTGTCCGTTCCCTGATCCGTCCAGTACATTTTTCCGGCCGCCAGATCCAGGGCTATCCCCCTCGGCCTGCTCAATCCCGTGGTGACGAGATCCTCCACATTGGAGCCGTCGAGGTTCGCGCGCTGGATCTTGTCCGTGTTCAAGTCGGTCCAGTACATCTTTCCCCTCGTCAGATCCAGGGCCAACCCCACGGGATAATCCAAAGTGGTTACGAGGTCCTCGATATTCGATCCGTCGAGGTTTGCCCGCTGGATTTTGTCCGTCCCCTGGTCCGTCCAGTACATCTTCCCTTCCGTGACGTCCAGCGCCAGATCGATGGGCTCACTCAATCCTGTCGTGACGAGGTCCTCGACGTTGGTCCCGTCGATGTCCGCCCGTTGGATCTTGTCGTTCCTGCCAGCATTGGTCCAGTACATCTTCAACTTTCCCGATACCCTGACGGCGTAGGTCTTCAGAACCGCCTGATCGGAAGCCCGTCTCAGCTCGACCGTCGCCTGGCCGGGGGTGCACCCGCCGAGGTACACCGCCTGGCCGTGCCTGCGCGTCAGGCTGTCTTCCCGTTGCGCCGGGCACGCGGTGCAAGCCCCGCTGGGTGCGGCGCCCAGCAT
>JAPOZF010000488.1:1752-3953 GCA_026706165.1 Gemmatimonadota bacterium | reverse complement strand
GTGGTGGCGCCGACGCCGGAGATCGTTCCCGTGCTGATGATGTCCCCCGGCTCGAGGGTGATTATCGCCGAGATGTACTCGACGATGCTCGCCACCGGGTAGAGCATCTGGCCGGTGTTGTTGAACTGCTTGCGCAGCCCGTTGACGTAGGTGCTGATGTTGAGGTCCTGGGGGTTGGTGATCTCGTCGGAGGTCACCATCCACGGCCCCTGGGGGGCGAAGGTGTCGAGCCACTTTCCGTTGAGCCAATCGAACCATTCGTCCTTGGGGCGGCTCTTGGTGCGCTTCTTTATGAGGAGGCTGCGCTCGGAGACGTCGTTCATGACCGTGTAGCCGGCGACGTGCTTGAGGGCGTCGGCCGCTTTCACCCCCTTGGCGCGGCGGCCGATGACCACCGCCAGCTCCCCCTCCCAGTCGATGGACCGGGCGACCGGCGGTATGCGGATGGTGTCGCCGGGACCGATGACGGTGGTCGTGGGAGGCTTCATGAAGACGCGGGGCGTCTCCTTGTCCTGCAGGGCCATCTTGCCGCCCCCCTCCTCGATGTGGTCCTGGTAGTTGCCGGCGAGGCAGAACAACTTGCGGGGGTTGGGCACCGGGGCCTTGAGGCGCACCCGCGTCAGGGGCAGCGTGGTCTTGCCGTCGGCCTTGGGCGAATCCCCCAGGCCGTCCTCAACCGCCTTTACCGCCTTGCGCGCCGCGGACATGCCTCTCGCGCCTGCTCCCAGCAGCGACAGCATGCTGTCGAAACAGCCGGCCGGCTGGCGCTTCTCCTTCCGCGCCAGGGCGCGGTCGGCGGCATCGAGAGGGACGACGATCTTGTCCTGGGCGATGACGGCGCCGACGTATTCTTCCTTCTTGGAGGTGTAGGTGATCAGCTTCATGCGAACCTTCCCCTTACTATTTTACGGTGAACGGATTCGGTTAACGGACTGTTGTATCTCTCATCGGCCTGCGGGCCATTCCCGGGAGCGCCCATGACGACCGAAGCGGGATTCTACGCCCACCCCACCGCGGTGATCGACCAGCCGTGCGAGATCGGAAGCGGAACCAGGGTCTGGCATTTCAGCCACGTCATGGCCGGAGCGCGAATCGGCGAAAACTGCATTCTCGGCCAGAACGTCTACGTCGACCGCGAGGTGCGGATCGGCAGCGGCTGCAAGATCCAGAACAACGTTTCGGTCTACAAAGGGGTGCTGCTGGAAGACCGCGTGTTCTGCGGTCCCTCCGTGACGTTCACCAATGTACTCAATCCGCGCGCCTTCATCGAGCGCAAGGAGGAATTCAGGCCGACTACAGTCGGCGAGGGAGCCACTCTCGGGGCAAACTCCACGATCGTGTGCGGCCTGGAGATCGGCCGCTTCTCCCTCGTCGGGGCCGGGGCCGTCGTCGTCCGGGACGTCCCCCCCCACGCCCTGGTCGTCGGGGTGCCGGCGCGCCAGGCGGGCTGGGTCTGCCGCTGCGGGACGACCCTGCCCGAAGATGGGGAACCCGCATGTCCATCCTGCGGAAAGCGCTACCGGCTGGACGGAAACCTGCTCGAACCTGCCGCGTAGGTGTTGAAGTCCGGGGGACGTGTCAATCCGTCGGATACGAAAGCGGCATGGTCGGTTCCCGCTCCTGGTGGCGGGTGCGCCCGCGGATCTCCATGGCGTGGTACTCCTCGACGAAGGCGGCCAGGTTCCGGCTCGCCTCCTCGAACACGATCCTGCCCTTCTCCGCGGTCGCCTTCTCCGCCTCCCCCATGACGCCGCTGTCCGAGTACTGGCTCGTCCACTGTATCAGTCCCATCGGCCCGGCGCTGAACAGGTCGGTCCAGACGAACTTCGAACCGAGCTGGTTGGTCCTGGCGATTTCGCTTTTGATCTTCTCCTTGCGGACGCTCTCCGGGGACAGGTAGAGGAGCATCGAGGTCTCGAGCTCGCAGGCGTGCGAGCAGCCCCCGGGGAAGACGCTCTCCCGCCATTCCCCGTCGAAGTCGGGGTTCACCCGCAACAGCTGCCACCAGCTGCAGAAGACGCAGCTCGCGTCGGTCTCGACGTGCACGCGCCGGGACACCATGTCGACGAGGTTGTGGTTCGAGCCGTGCCCGTTGACGAGGATCATCTTCTTGAAGCCGTGGTAGGCGAGCGACTTGCAGATGTCGAGGACGTACTGGATGAAGTGCTCGAAGTGGATGTTGAGGGAGCCGGGGAAGTCCA
>JAPOZF010000488.1:0-1742 GCA_026706165.1 Gemmatimonadota bacterium | reverse complement strand
GATGGACGTACCCGTAGGTGACCGGCGGCAGCACCAGGCTCAACTCCGGTTTCAGGCGCGCCGCTTCGGCGGCGACCGAGTGGGCGCAGAGGTGGTCGACCTTCAGCGGCAGGTGGTGTCCGTGCTGTTCGACGGAGCCGGTTGCGAGAATGGGGATCTTGCCGATGGCCACGGCCTCGTTCACTTCCGGCCAGGTCAGCTCGTCGAACTGGTAGATCTCCTTCACCGATGGCATGCGGGTTTCTCCTGTTTTGAGTGGAAAGGGGAGGATGTGCCGGAGCGGGGAGCCCCGTCACCCCGTGAGGGGCCTCGCGGAAACGCTTCGGCCCCGGACGAGTTCGGCAATCCGGTGAAAAAAGCCCCTGCCGCCGCGGCGGAGGCAACTGTTCCGACCGGCTGTCAGGGCGATACCGTCCGGTCGGCATCGAATTCGTAGGCGAGGGGATCGCGGACGCCGTTGGCGCGGAACGCCGCCAGACGCTCGCTGCAGGCGTCGCAGCGGCCGCACCCCGGCCGCCTCCCGGTGTAGCAGGTGTGGGTGAGTCCGTACGGCACCCGCAGGCGCAGCCCCTCGGCGACCACCTCGGTTTTCCACCTGCCGATCAACGGCGTGTGGATGCGGTAGCGGCCCTCCTCGGCGGCGCCCAGCCCCAGGGTCTCCTCGACGCTGTCGTAAAACTCGCGGCGGCAGTCGCGGTAGGCATCGTGGTCGTCGCGCACAGCAGCGATGAACAGGTCGCGTATTCCACGGCGGCCCCCTGCGTACGCGGCGCAGGCGGCGACGAACAGCAGGTTGCGAAACGGCACCACCGTGGCGCGCTGGCGCAGCTCGTCGGCATCGGGCACCTCGAGGGCGCCGTCGGTCAGGGGACTGCCCCCGAGCGCTGAAAGCAGCGCCAGGCCGAGCTCCTCGTGCCTTTCGACTCCGGCGCGGGCCGCGAGCCTGCGGGCGTACTCGAGCTCGATCCGGTGGCGCTGTCCGTAGTCTATGGAAACCGTGTGGACGGGTCCGGGCCAGGTTTCGCGCAGCTGCCACAGGCAGGTCGCCGAATCCATCCCGCCGCTGAGCAGAAGGGCGCAGGGAGCGGTCACGGCCCCTGCCGGCAATGGTTCCGGTGAGAGAACCGAATCGATGCCCGGGAGTTCGGTCGCCCCTGTACCGGGCTCCAGGGAAGCGCCTGTTCATTCGTTGACGGCGCCGTACGGCGGCGATACGTTGGCATAATTGGTTTCATACTTGACAGGTTGCGACTGTGAAAAGGCAAAAGAAAGAGATCAATCCGATCGACTCCACTCTCGGGACCGGGGGCCATTCCTCCGGCAGGCTGCACGCTCTGCGCACCACCCTTCTGGCCGGGGTCACGGTCATCGCCCCGTTGTGGATCACCGGCGCGGTGCTGCTGTGGCTGTTCAATGCCGCCGACCGCTTCTCGCGGCCCCTGGTCCGGCCGGTGGCCGCCCTGTTCGGAGACGCCGACTGGTATCACCGCGGCGTCGGTTTCCTCCTCACCTTCCTCATCGTCTGGGGGGTCGGGCTGGTTACCCGCAACGTGCTGGGGCGCCGGCTGGTTCAGGACGCCCGCGAAGCCCTCGAGCGCCTGCCGGTTGTGCGCACCATCTACTCGCCGGTGCAGAAGCTGATGGAGACGATGACCTCTCCCGACAGGAAGGGGTTCAAGCAGGTCATCCTGTTCGAGTACCCCCGCAGGGGATTGTGGACCCTCGGGTTCGTCGCCGGCGAG
>JAPOZF010000728.1:1240-3968 GCA_026706165.1 Gemmatimonadota bacterium | reverse complement strand
GTGAACCCCGGCATCGCCGTCCTCGACTTCGGCGGTCAGTACGCCCACCTGATCGCCAACCGCATCCGCCGCCTCAACGTCTACGCCGAGACATTCCCTCCGGATACCCACCCGGACCGCCTGCGGAACGTCCGCGGCATCGTCCTTTCCGGGGGGCCGGCGAGCGTCTACGCCGAGGACCGGCCGCCGTTCGATCCGGAGGTGGCCGCCTGCGGCCTGCCGCTGCTCGGGCTCTGCTACGGCCACCAGCTGCTCTGCCACCACCTCGGGGGGCGCGTCGAACCCGGCGACCGCATGGAGTTCGGGGCGGCGTCGCTGCGCGTGCACTCGGCGACCGGTGTGCTTGGAGGCCTGTCCCCGGTGGAAAAGATCTGGATGAGCCACCGCGACACGGTCGCGGAGATGCCGCCCGGGTTCGAGCGCCTCGGCGAGACCGACGACTGTCCGGTGGCGGCGATGGGGGACCCGGAGCGCGGCATCTGGGGCATGCAGTTCCATCCCGAGGTCACCCACACCGAGTCGGGGATGCGGATTCTCGACAATTTCCTCGGCCTGTGCGGGTGCGAGCGCACCTGGACGATGGAGAACTTCATCGGCGAGTCGGTGGCCTCGCTGCGGGAGCGCTGCGCCGGCCGCAAGCTGTTCCTTTTCGTCAGCGGCGGCGTCGATTCGAGCGTCTGCTTCCTGCTGCTGAACAGGGCCCTGGGCAGCGACCGCGTCCTCGGCCTGCACATCGACAACGGCTTCATGCGCAAGAACGAGACCGCAACGGTAGCCGGGCTGATGCGGGAGTCGGGGTTCGAGAACCTCAAGGTAGTCGACGCCGGCCCGGAGTTCCTCGCCGCGGTCGCCGGGGTCAGCGATCCCGAGGTCAAGCGCCGGCGCATCGGCGACGAGTTCATCCGCACCCGGGACCGCGCCCTCGAGGATCTCGCCCTCGACCCGGAAGAGTGGCTGCTCGGGCAGGGGACCCTCTACACCGACCGCATCGAGTCGGGCGGGACCGCGCACGCCGAGACCATCAAGACCCCACCACAACCGCGTCCCCGTCATCGAGCAGCTGCTGGCCGAAGGCAGGATCGTCGAGCCCCTCGGCGACCTCTACAAGGACGAGGTGCGGGAGCTGGGGGAGAAGCTCGGGCTGCCGCGCCGCCTGGTCTGGCGCCACCCGTTCCCGGGACCCGGCCTGGCGGTGCGGGTGCTGTGCAGCGACGGCGTGGAAGAGAACGGATCCGCGAGCCTGCGGATGCCGGACGAGGCGGCGGCCGCGGCGTCGGGGCTGGTCGCCGACCTGCTGCCGCTGCGCAGCGTCGGAGTCCAGGGAGACGGGCGCAGCTACGCCCACCCGGTGCGGATCTCCGGTCCCGGGGCCGCCCCCGGGGCGATCGACTGGGACCTCCTGGAGCGGCTGAGCACCGAGCTGACCAACACCCTCCCGCAGGTGAACCGCGTCGTGCTGCAGCTCGGCCCGGAGAAAAGACCGGATCAGCGTCTCAAGGAGGGGTACCTGACGCGGGAGCGGCTCGACCTGCTGCGGGAGGCGGACGCGATCGCCATGGAAGCCCTGGAGCGCCACGGGCTGATGGCCGCGGTGACGCAGATGCCGGCGGTGCTGGTGCCGCTTTCCTCGGACGGGCGGCGCGAGAGCATCGTGCTGCGCCCGGTCACCACCGACGACTTCATGACCGCCCGCTTCGACCGCCTCCCCGAGCCCTTTCTCACCGAGGTCACCGGGAAGCTGCTGGCCCTCGACGGCATCGAGGCCGTCTACTACGACATCACCCACAAGCCGCCCGCCACCGTCGAGTGGGAGTGAGGCGGGAGGGCCGCTCCAGGTCTTCGGGAACCGTCAGGGGCTGCCCGTCGCCGTGCAGCTTCTGCGGGGCCGCCCCGGGCGGTTCAGCCGCCGTATTCCGGTACAGCGGCAGTCGGGACCATGCGCGGAGATCGAGAAACCGGTCCTTCCCGGTCTCCACCGCCTGGCCCGGTCTCTGCCTCACCTGATCAGGAAGTACTTGCTCCTGCCGCGGCGCACGACGAGGTACTTGCCGTGCAGGCCGTCGCGGGTGCGCATGACGCGGTCGAGCTCGGTGCAGCGCTCGCCGTTGACGTAGATGGCGCCGCTGCCGATGTCCTGGCGGGCTTGGCGCTTCGACGGCGAGATCCCCGCGGCGACCAGCAGATCGACGAGCCCGAGCTCCGGCTCGCCCATACCCCAGGTCGGGACGTCGTGGAACCCCAGCTCGATCTCGTCCTCCTCGAGCTCGCCGAGGTTCCCGTAGAAAAGGGCGGTGGAGATCTTCTCGGCCTTGCCGGCCGCGGCGGCGCCGTGCGCCAGCGCCGTCACCTCCCTGGCGAGCGCGCGCTGGGCTTCCCGCCGCCCGGGGTTCTCCGCGGTCGCCTCGGCGAGCGCCTCGATCTCGCCGGCTCCGAGAAAGGTGAAGGCCTTCAGGTAGTTCAGGGCGCTGGCGTCGTCGGCGTTGATCCAGAACTGGTAGAACTCGTAGGGCGAGGTCAGGGAGCCGTCGAGCCACACGGTGCCGCCCTCGCTCTTGCCGAACTTGCTGCCGTCCGCCCTGGTGACCAGGGGGCAGGTGAGGCCGTAGGCCCGGCGTCCGGCGGAGCGCCGGATCAGGTCGACCCCGGCGGTGATGTTCCCCCACTGGTCGCTGCCGCCGAGCTGCGCCTCGCAGCCGAAGCGCTCGTTGAGCTGGAGGAAGTCGAAGGC
>JAPOZF010000728.1:0-1230 GCA_026706165.1 Gemmatimonadota bacterium | reverse complement strand
TGTAGCTGAACTCGGTGTAGGAGATCCCCGCCTCGAGGCGCGAGGCGACCGACTCCTTGGCGAGCATGTAGGGGACCGGGAAGTGCTTGCCGACGTCCCGCATCAGGTCGATGGCCCCGACGTTTCCGAGCCACTCGTAGTTGTTGACGAGGATCGCGGGGTTTGTGCGCGAATGGAAGTCGAGGTAGGGCTCGAGCTGGATCCTGATCTTCTCCGCCCACTCCGCCACGGTGTCGGCGGGATTGAGGGCGCGCTCCTCCGACCTGCCGCCCGGGTCCCCTATGAGGCCGGTGCCGCCGCCGACCAGGGCGATCGGCACGTGCCCGGCTTCCTGGAAGCGCCGCAGCAGCAGCACGGTGACGAGGTTGCCGATCTGGAGGCTGTCGGCGGTCGGATCGAAGCCGACGTACACGGTCAGCGGCTCGGACTGCCGCAGCCGCTCCTCGAGGCCTTCGGTCACCTGGTAGAGGAGCCCCCGGTTCTGCAGATCATCGAGAATGTTCATAAGCCGCCCTGGTGCGGTTGCTTGGAGTACAAAGAAAAAGCCCCCGAAGCGCTATCGGGGGCTCGGACACGCGGGACGAAACGCGGCGCTAGCCCCTGTCGGGGGTATAGCGATACTCGCTGTGAAGGCGTCGTGTCATCGAAGTCATTTCTTTGATCCGGAACTCAAGTGTCCGCTAATGTAACCAGGTCCCGCGGAAACCGTCAATTTCCCGAAACCGCCAGGTTGCAGGGGGCGGGAACCGTTCGAAATGGAAGCGCCCGCGGTCCTTTGCCCCCCTCGGGACGAGCCGCTACATTCTTCTGCCGGGGGCGATTAGCTCAGTTGGTCAGAGCACCTGCCTTACAAGCAGGGGGTCGCTGGTTCGAGCCCGGCATCGCCCACCACCTCCGCCGTGCTCTCCCGGCGCTCCAGCCTCCCGATGTGGGCGTCTCCCGGCAACAGCGCTGTCTCTGTACGGAAGGAATCCCTGAGCGGTCTTGAGATTGCCGTCCCTTTTCGCTCTCAGAAGAACAGTCTGATCCGGATCTTCTCGCTTTCGCGGCCCCGCACCTGGCCGAGATCCGCACCCGGTTGCGTCCGGTAACGAGATGCTCGAGCCCGAGGGAGCAGGTGACGGCGGCACCCTCCCGGAGTTGAGGTCCGGCGCCGCGCCCGTTGACCGCGAGCTCCAACCCGCCCGGGACCGCCGCGGCCAGCTCGACCCGCAGCTCGATCCTCCGCGG
>JAPOZF010000349.1 GCA_026706165.1 Gemmatimonadota bacterium | reverse complement strand
AGGCCGCCACCCAGGCCATGCGGAAACTCGTCGGTCGCAACCCGGTTCGCTGCGACGTGAGCCACCGCGACCGCTATGGCCGCGCGATCGCCGCCTGCTTCGCCGACGGCCGGGACCTGCAGGAGGAGCTGGTCCGGCAGGGGCTGGCGCTGGCCTACCGCCGATACTCCGTCCGTTATGTCCCTGATGAGGATGCGGCCCGGAAAGAGGGGATAGGCCTCTGGTCCGGCTCTTTCGTGGAACCCTGGCGGTGGCGCCGCCAGCAGCGCCGCCGATGAACTTTCCAATCCGAACCGCGTAGAGGAGATCGGCCAATGTCCGGCACCCTATCCCTCCCCCTGCGTATCCAAATCTCGCATCCTGTCACCGACGCGCCGACTTGGTTCCAGGAGTGGGATGGAACCCGCCTCTCGACCACCCGGCACCCCGACGCGGCCCCCGATGCCGGCGATATCGACGACTGGGGCGGCTACGCCTTCAACGAGGAATGGGAGGACATCTTCGCCAGGTGGGACCCGGAAGAAGTCGCCGCCGAAATCATCGACCTGCAGAACGGCGCGGGCTTCAACGCCCGCCTTCTGCCCGCCGACCGCGAATGACCCCACCGCGCCGCACTGCAGATATCGAGACCCTTCGGACGCAGCCGGTTCGCCCCGACAAGGTAGGCGTCGGTCCGCCCCTAATTTCCCGCTTTCTCCGATGGATGCGCATCCGCTAGTCTCGTCATGCGGCCGGGTCATGGCATCGCCCGCGCCGGGTGCGATGCAATGGGTTTCCCGATGACCGAGAGCCGGCTCGATCTCTCGCGTACCGCTATCTACGCGCGCTATTCATCGCCCCGACAGAAGCCCACATCTATCGACGATCAGCTTCGCGACTGTCTGCGATATGTCAGCAACCACTCCGGCAAGGTTCATGCGGAATATTCCGACGCCAGGCAGTCCGGAGGAACCAGTTTCTATTTTCGGACCGGCATTCAATCGCTCATCAACGACTGCCGCGTCGGCCACTACAGCGCCGTATGCGCCGAATCCCTGGACCGCATAACCCGAAACCAGCGCGACATCGCGGACTTCTACCAGCAGCTCACCTATTTCGGGGTGATGATTGTCACGTTGGAAGAAGGCATAATCACCCCCCTCCATGTCGGCCTGAAAGGAACCATGAACGCCATCTTCCTGCAGAGCCTCTCGGAAAAGACCCGGCGCGGCCAACGCGGCGCCACCAAAAGGGGGCGGATGATGTGGAGCCCTCCGTTCGGATACAGAAGCGCCAACCGCATCGAAGCCGGCCGGGTCGAGCGGGGCCTCCGCGAGATCGATCCCGAGCAGGCAGCCATCGTCCGCAGAATCTTCAGACTCTACGCCAATGGAACCTCTGCAAAGGCCATAGCAAGACTGCTGAACGACGAAGGCATACCGCCCCCGCGCGGAGGCGCCAAGTGGCGGCACGGCGTCCTCGTCGGCATGAACACGCGCTCCACCATCTTGTCGAACCGCATCTATATCGGCGAGATGGTCTTCGGCGCGACGCAGACCGTCCACAACCCGGACACCGGCCGCCGGGCCTATCGCCCAAAACCGGAAGAAGAGCGGGAAATCCAACACATCCCCGAGCTCCGCATCATCGACGACGAGACCTGGGACATCGTCCAGCGCCGCATACTCGCTACCTCGCGGCCCCGAACCCCGCCGCCAGGCCTCCCGTCTCTCCCCAAAGGAGCAAAACCCCTTACTCCCCTCCTCCGCTGCGCCTGCTGCAACGGCCGCATCAACTCCCTGTCCCAGGAACGCTGGGCTTGCACGGCCAGCCGGGCCCGGAAGGGATGCCGGGCCAGGACCTTCGTGCTGAGAGACCTCGAGACGCTTGCCGCCAGGCGCCTCGCGCAATGGATCGCCCGCCCCAGGAAATGGGACAGGGTTATCGGGCAGGCCCTCGCCGCTCTCGGCCGCCAGCGAACCGCCCTGCAGCAACAGATCGATCGAAACCGGCTGGAAACGCGCCGCCTGATCGCCGTCATCAAGGAGGTGGAAGAACCGCCCCCGACGATCGTCCAGGAGATCGCCGCTCTCGACCGCGAACACGCAATCCTGCTCGCCAAGCTCTCAGAAGCGACCGCGACACAGCTTCCGCCGCTTCAATCCGAGGATCTCAAACCCGCCCTGATGGCAAAGGCGAGGGAACTCCGGGACGCTACCGAAAGCCCTCACCCCTATACGCGACTCAGAGCCGCCTTCCAGCTATCCCAGCTGCTCGACACCATCGACCTGTCCGCGGGGGAGCAGGCCGGCAAGCCCACGCTGCGAATTCACCCCAACGTGCTTGCCCTCATCGAGTGGGCCACCGGCACCCTGCACCAGCTTCCCGATCGCGCCCCGTCCTGACACCTATGCCGAGAGCGCACGCCTCAACACGCGCGACGCCTTGAACTTCACACGCTTGCCGGCCGGCACCACGATCGTTCCCCCCGTTTGAGGATTACGGGCCCGCGTTTCGGCATGATGAATCACCCTCAACGAGCCCAATCCGACGATCTGCAGCTTCTCCCGTTCCACCAGCAGCTCCATCTGCGCTTCGACCACCGCCGTCACTATGCGCTGAGCTGCCACGTTCGAGACATCGAGCTTCTCCTGCACACGAACAGCCAGGTCCCGTCTTGTCGCCGCCATGGCCTTCTCCCGCCTGTATCCGAACCTGTTCCATAAACCTTAGCCGGCGAAGCTGTCCACCTGACGCCCCCGCCGTCAAAACGACAAACCCCTCGCAACCGCGAGGGGTTCCCCGCATTCACCCAGCCAGTATCATGCTTCCACCGGTGCCCATTCCTTCCCGGTTTCCTTCCGGAACCGCTCCACGGCCTTGCCGCGGAGCTCGACGTAGCAGTTCAACTGCCCGACCATCGCCGCCGGCGCGCTTCCCCGTCCGCCGCTCGCCTCGACGCTCCGCTCCATAGCCTTGACCCGCTCGTCGAACACGCCGACCACACTGCCGAGCGCGCCTTCCCTGTCCTCCTCGATCACGTCCCCCTCGGGGACGACCTTCTTCAGCATCACGTCGAACATCTCATCGACCGCCGCGAGCTGGTCCGCCGTCACCACCACCGACGACCCGTTTCCCTGCGCCATAGCCTGATCCACCATCCTTGATTGCACTCCCGCGAAACCACGCGGCCACTAGAATCCAACATTTCCAGGTCGTCAAGATTTCGCCACCAAACGGCGCCTGCGAAGTTTGTACCCGGATTCTTGACTTCCCCAATCGAGCGGATTCCCATCGCCGTCCAGGCTTTTCCCGGGAGGTGGACCGATGGCCGATCCGTTCGATTACGAGGCGTCACAAGGCGACGATCCGCTCGACCGCCCCGACCTCGAAGACATCGACTACCAGGAAGAATACGACCGGCCGGACTCCGCCGATCCATCGGACCACCAGGCGTCTTCCCACACGAGTTTCATCATGGACGGCGCCAAGGTTCACGGCGCCACGCCCGGCCAGGACGAATACGACTCCCGAGATGTCTACGACTACGACTCCGCCGCAGGCGGCATCAATGCCATCGTCGATATCCTGGCGACGCGCATTGCCCCGGACGGCTCGCCCATCGCAACCGACCGCGCCGAGCTGCTCTGGGGCATGGTCCATGCGCTCGAGTCCCAGTCCCGCAACCTCCAGTACCGGATCGACCAGGACCTGAAGGAGCACGAGGACCTCCGCTATACCGAGGGCCTCAGCGAGGTCAGCGACGAGGCGCTCGCCAAGGTCCTGCATCGCCTGCACAACTACAACGACCGCGCCGACGCCTTCACCAGGCTCCGGCAGATCGCGGCCAGCCGCTACCGCCACCATACCGGCGAAGTCTGGCGATCCCGCCGGCGCACCGACACCACCGCCGCATCGCCGCGCATCGACATGCGCGACTTCAAGAAATCCCGCGAATGGCGCAACCAGCATGACGGCATCCGCATCGCC
>JAPOZF010000721.1 GCA_026706165.1 Gemmatimonadota bacterium | reverse complement strand
GGCGAGTACCGCTCGGCGATAATCAGCCTCGAGCCGGGGGACATCATCAGTACGGGAACGAGCTCCGGCGTCGGCGCCACCACCGCCTCCTTCCTCGGCGACGGGGACCGGGTCGAGATCGAGATCTCGCGTATCGGGGTGCTGCGCAACAACGTCGGCGACAGCAAGAAGTAACGGCGCGGCCCCACCAGGCGCGCCCGACGACCTGCCGATGAGACAGTGACGGACCAGGACGCGCGCGGCACGGCTCCGCCGGTCGCCCCCGGAATCGCGAGCCGTGCCTTCGCCGTCCTCTGCGCCGTCTCCTTTCTCAGCCACTTCACCGCCGCTCCCTTCGCCACCCTGCTGCCGGTCTACGTCGAGGCCGACGTCGGCGCCAGACCGCTGTTCACCGGGTACCTGCGCACCCTGATGTTCGCCCTGGGGGGCGTCTTCGCCGTGGTCGGCGGCCGCATGTGCGACCTGTTCGGCCTGAAGCCAATGCTGCTGGTCGGACTGGCCGGATCGATCGCCGCCGGCCTGGCATTCCAGAGCACCGACTTCCGCATACTGACCTTCTTCGTGGTGCTCGCCGGAATCGCCGCCGGACCGATGAGCGCCGCCGGCCAGAGCTATCTCATCGCCTCGGCGGGGTCCGAACGCCTCGGTCTCGGAGGAGCCCTGTTCTTCCTCACCTTTACCCTCGGAAGCTCGGCGGGCAGCCTCTGCACCGGCCTGGTGAAACCGCTGTGGAGCTTTCAGCAGATCGGCGCCGTCATGGCGGCCGCAGCGGCCGCCGTGGTCCTCGCCGCCATGCTGCTGCTTCCCGATATCTCCGGGCCGCCCCGGGGGCGGGAGAAGCTGTCGCTGTGGCGCGCATACCGGCCTCTGCTGAGGCGGCGGGAGGTCCACCTCCTCGTCGGCATGCGCCTCGGCATCACCTCGTTCTGGGGGATGGCCATCCTGGTGCTGCCGCTGCTGGTGTTCCGCGTCAGCGGCAGCGCCGCGGCGGCGGCCTGGTACGGGGCCGTCTCCCTGGCCGCGGCCGCTGTCTGGCAGGTCGCCGCCGGCTGGCTGCGGGACCGCTACGGACGCACCCGGCCGCTGCTGGTCTCGGCTGCCGGCGTCGTTGCATGCGCACTCTGCCTGGGGTTCGGGGCCGATTCCCTGACCGGGCTGTTCCTGTTCGGCACGGGACTGGCGGGGACCGCCTGGGGGGTCTCGGTGCTGGTCCCTGGGTTGATCGACGAAGTGGCCCCGGCCGCGGAGAAGAACCGGCTCGTCGGACTCGGCCACCTCGCCTGGAGCGCGGCGATGGCTCTCGGAGGCCTGGCGGGAGGCCTGCTGGTGGAAATCGATCCGGGGCTGCCGTTCTTCACCGGCGCCGCGCTCTCCCTGGCGGGAAGCGCCTGCCTGTACGGACTCTGCCGCCGTCTCGACCGGATGCCGCGGCCGGCCGCCGCCTGACACCGGGAGACCCGTGCGCAAGGCCCTCCTCTTCCTCATCGCCGTCGGGCACTTCTGCGTCGACTCGTACGCCCAGATGCTGGCCCCGGTGCTGCCGCTGGTAATCAGCCGGCTCGGGCTCTCCCTGACCTCGGCCGGCTTCCTCGGAACCATCACCTCGCTCTGCAGCCTGTCGCAGCCGCTGCTCGGAGTGTGGGCAGACGGCATGCGCCGGCGCTACCTCGTGCTGGCAGGACTGCTCATGGCCGGTCTGTTCACCCCGATGCTCGGAATCGTCCCCAACTACCCCGCGCTGCTGGTCGTGCTCTGTCTCGGCGGTCTCGGGGTCGCCGCCTTTCACCCCCAGGTGTTCTCACTCGCCGGCGAGCTGAGCGGCCACAGGCGCTCCTTCGGCATCGCCCTGTTCGTGTTCGGCGGCACCCTCGGCCTCGGCTGCTCGCCCCTCTGGGTCCCCTGGTTCGCCACCGAGGTCGGCCTGGAGTGGCTGCCGGCTGCGGGCCTTCCCGCGCTCCTGTTCGCCCTGCTGATCTGGCGCTTCGTCCCCCTCGACAATCCCCACGTGATCCACGGACAGCGGGGTTCGCTGCGCGACAGCCTCGAGGGCAGGAAGCGGATCCTGCTGCTGATGACGGTCGTGGTCATCCTGCGCTCGGTCACCGGGCTGGGCTTCGGGTTCTTCATACCGGTGCTGTCGGAGGCGCGCGGGCTCGACCTCGTGCAAGGGGGAGTGCCGCTCTCCATTTACAACCTCGCCGGCGTTGCCGGGGCGCTGCTGTTCGGCTATCTCGGGGACCGCCTGAACACAAAGCCGCTGGTCTGGGGATCGATCCTCGCCGCGGCTCCCTCCCTCTACGGCTACCTCCACAGCGACGGCCTCGTCGCCTACGTGTTCCTGGCGATCGGGGGCGCCATGGTTATGGCCTCCAACTCGCTGCTGGTCGCCATGGCCCAGGAGCTGGTGCCAAAAAGTTCGGGGCTGGCCTCGAGCCTGCCGCTCGGGTTCAGCTGGGGGGTCGCGGGACTGACGCTGACGCCGATCGGCTACCTCGCCGAACGGGCCGGGGTCGAGTCGGCCCTGACCCTGCTCGCGGTGCTGCCGGTCGCAACCGCGTTTCTCGCCCTTTTCCTGCCGTCGGGCCGCAGCCTTCAGGCCGGCGGCGAGGGGGATTCCTCAGGAGAAGCGGCGCGAGCCTAGAGCCGGGGGGAAGCCCCTTACAAGCCGGCAAGGCCCTGCTCGAAATCGGCGGTCAGGTCGGCGGCGGACTCGATGCCGACCGCCACCCGCACGAGGCCGCCGCCGATTCCCAGGGACTGCCGCTCCGCTTCCGACAGACCTGAGTGAGAGGTCGTTGCGGGACGGGTGATCAGGGTCTCGACGCCCCCGAGGCTGGGGGCGGATGCCGGGATCCGCAGCCGTTCGAGCAGCTTCTCCGCGGCCGGCTGCCCGCCGCGAAGCTCGAAGCTCAGGACGCCCCCGAACCCCGCGAAAAGCCGCGCCGCCCGCTCGTGGTGCGGATGCGAGGCCAGTCCGGGGTAGTTCACCCGCGCCACCGCCTCGCTGCGCTCGAGCATCCCGGCGAGGGCCGCGGCGCTGGCGTTCTGGTGCCGCACCCGCAGCGCCATCGTCTTCAGCCCCCGGTGCAGGAGGAAGCAGGCGTGGGGGTCGAGGGTGGCCCCGAGGTGGTTGAGCCGGCGGCCGATCCGGGAGATCCGCCCGGCGTCGGCGACGACGCAGCCGGCGACGATGTCCGAGTGGCCGTTCAGGTACTTGGTGGCGCTGTGAATCTCGACGTCGAACCCGAGTTGGAGGGGCCGGAAGTTGACCGGGGTGCCGAAGGTGTTGTCGATGATGGAAACCAGTCCGCGCCTGCGCGCGAAGGCCGCCACCGCTTCGAGATCGGCGACCTCCAGCAGCGGGTTGGTCATGGTCTCGACGTAGATGGCGCGCGTCCGCGCGGTCGCCGCCTCCTCCCAGGCGTCGGGGTGGTTGCCGTCGATGAAATCCACATGCAGCCCGAAGTCGGGAAGGTCGCCGGTGAACAGGCTGTGAGTGCCCCCGTACAGGCAGCTCTGCGCCAGCAGGCCGTCCCCCGCCTTCAGCAGCCCCATCAGGGTCGCGGCGATCGCCGCCATTCCCGAGGAGGTGACGACCGCCGCCTCGCCCCCGCAGACCGTCGCGAGCTTGGCGTGCAGGACGCGGTGATTGGGGCTGTTGTTCAGCCGCAGGTAGCGGATCTCCCCGTATTCCGTTTCGCCGGCGGACAGGTAAGTGGCGCTCTGAAAAACGGGGAGGACCAACGAGCCCTCGATTTTTTCCTCCTCGCCCGAATGGACGAGGTCGGTCTCGATACCGCGCTTTTGTTTCATGTCCCGGGAACGTACTTGTCGAGGAGGTGTTCGTAGATGGCGACGAAATCGCCGCGTCCGTTGCTGCGGTTGTAGAAGAAGCAGAACGGGTTGGGGTTGATTTCGAGAATGCTCAGGCCGCCGGGGCCGTCGATGACGTCGATGGCGTAGAACCCGAGCCGGATCA
>JAPOZF010000568.1 GCA_026706165.1 Gemmatimonadota bacterium | reverse complement strand
GATCTCGGGCTGCAGGCGATCAAGTTCGGCAGCTACGGCTACGGCGTCAGCCCGGAGCCTTGGGACGGGGGGCCGTACGAGCCGTTCTGGGAGGCGGTGTCGGCTCTCGGGGTGCCGGTCTTCTTCACCTTGAGCACCGGGCCGGGACGCGGCCTGGAAATCGCCCCGGACGCCGAGCAGCAGGAGGGGTATCTCGGAGAGCTGGCCATCCTGGCGCGGCTGATGGAGAAGCACCCCTCCCTCGTGTGCAGCATCACCCACGGCTTTCCCTGGCGCGTCTTCCTCGACGGCGGCGGCATCTCCCTTCCCGAGGGAATCTGGGAGGCCTTCGCCAACCCCCGCCTCAGCCTCGAGGTCTGCTTCCCGGTCCGCATCGGCGACCTCTTCGACTACCCGTACCGCGAGGTCTGGCCGGCGCTCGAGGCGATGGTGGAACGCATCGGTCCCGAGCGGCTGATGTACGGAACCGACATGCCGTTCCAGAACCGCTTCTGCACCTACCGCCAGTCCCGCCACTGGATCGAGCGCCACTTCGCCCCGGCCGCGGGGCTGGGAGATGCCGGGCTGGCGATGATCATGGGCGGGTGCGCGGCGCGGGTGCTGGGGATCGAGGGGGTGCCGCAGTGAAACTGACCCACCCCGACATGATCGCCGAGGTGACCAGCCGCTGGGAGGGAGAGCGGGACGCCGCCGGCCGCCCGATGGTACCCGACGACATCCTCGAGCGCATGAAATCGGTCACCACCGAAGACGCCTGGACGGTGCTGCAGAAGCACGGCTGGGAGCACAACTTCGCCGGCGGCTGGACCGTCCTCTTCCCCGACCGGGTGCTGGTGGGCCGCGCCGTCACCTGCCGCTGGGTGCCGATGCGCCCCGAGCTTCACGAAGCCCTGCTGCGCCTCGGGGAAGCCGAGGGCCGCGTCGGCTTCCTCAACTCCTGGGTGATCGACGAGATGGTGGACGGCGACGTCCTGGTGGCCGACCTGTTCGGAAAGGTCAACCTCGTAGGGGACAACCTGACCACCGCCATCAAGGCGAACGGGGGCCGCGGCATGGTGATCGACGGAGGCATCCGCGACCTGCAGCGCATCCTGAAGATCCCGGACTTCTGCACCTTCGTGAAGCGCATCCACCCGGAGGCGATACCGGGGGTCACCATGCCGGACATCAACGGCGTCACCCGCATCGGCGAGGCGACCTGCATTCCCGGGGACGTCGTCCTCGGCACCGTGACCGGGGTGCTCTTCATCCCTCCGCACCTGGCGGAGGAGGTCGTCCTGTCGTCCGAAAGGAGCGGCGGCTGAGACTGCCGTTGTCCGCGGCGTCCGGGGAAGGTTCCGCCGCGCCGGGACTGGTGCGACGCCCCGGCGCCGCCGGGTATCAGTAGGCTACCGACAGGATGCCGCTGTTGATTTCCCGCTGCGAATGGAGGTCCGCCTCGATCCGGTACAGGTAGAGTCCGGGAGGGACCAGCCTGCCCGAGTCGTCGCGGCCGTCCCAGGAGTGCTCGTACTCCCCGAGAGGATCCGTCCCTTCGTACAGCTGTTTCACGCGCCGCCCCGACAGATCGAAAAGTCCGATCGCCACCGGCACGGACGAGGTCACCCGCAGCAGCTTGTAGGAAATCCTCGCCGCCTCGTTGACGCCGTCGCCGTTCGGAGTGAAGGGACTCGGCCAGACACGGGGCGCGAAAACCAGGGAGCTGCTCAGGGACGTGGTAACCGAAAGCCGGTTGCCCTCGACGTCGTCGCTGGCGTTGCCCGGAACCACCCGCTGCCGCACCTCGTGCGGGCTGCCGGTGTCGAACACCCGGCCAGCGAACCGGGTTCCCACCTCCCGGAGCACCGGGGCTGAGAACACCACCTCCAGCAGGGCGCCGTTGTCCGTCGTGTCCAGCTTGCGCGGCAGGAGCACCTCGAAGCCGCGGCGGTCCGGGGCGATCGTCCAGGTGAAGTCGTGCAGCTCGATGCCCCCGATGCGCAGCGAGTCGACCGAGAGCACCCCGGACGGAGTCGAGATCTCGACCCCGTCGAAGCCGATGTCCCCGGAACGGATCGTCGGACGGATGAAGTAGGTGAACCGGGTCGGCTCTCCGACAATGGTCTCGATCGGGTGGATCTCGCCCACGAGGCGGCGGACCGACGGCGGCACCGAGGCCTTGAACTCGACGTAGTCGATTCTGCCCCCGTCGTCGGTGGTCGACGTGAACTCTGTCCGCAGCTGGATGAATCTGCGGGGGCCGGGCGATACGATCCCGACCCCGGGATCGTCGAACGGGTAAGGGCTGGACCAGAAGCTCCAGTTCTCGGTGTCGGGGGTCACCCGGTCCTCCGCGAGAACCGGTTTGAGGAAGTCGGAGAACCTGCCGTACTGCCTTTTATACTCCGCCAGGCTCAGGTCTCCGCCCCCCTGCAGGAACTCGACGCTGTCCTGCTGCTCGACGCGGGTCTCCCAGTAGATCTCCGGCTGGGGGTCGCTTCCGATGCGGGTGCGGATATCGACGCGGGCGAGGGAATCCCTTCGCCCCGACCAGCGGATTTCCCCCCAGCTGGCGATCTCATCCAGCTCGATGACGTCCGACTCGTAGGCCGCCTGGCCGACGAACCCTCCCCCGTACACCTCGAAGTCGGCGAGGCCGATCTCCTTCGGGGTGTCGCGGGTGATCCGCAGCTGAATCGCTTCGGTCGTAACCGGGGGATCGAGGAGGATGCTGACCTCGGCCTCGGTGTTTTCCCTGACCTCCAACAGAGTCGAAAACCAGGGGACCCGGAAGGTGTTGAAGTCCGCGTCGCTGATGCCGATCCGGAACTGCTCGAGGAAGTGGTCGGGACGATCGGCGAGGGGGCGGAACCGGATTTCTCTCACGAGGAAACGCCCGCCGAGCACGAGAGTAACGCCCCGCAGGCGGGCTTCCGAGGAAAGGTCGAAGCTCTCCGCGGACAGTGCCGGCCAGCGGTAGGAGGTTGCCGGGTCCTGGTCGAGCAGCACCTCTCCGACCAGCTTGTCCCAGAAGTTGTAGGTGGTGGTCACCCCCACCCAGCCGCCCCTGGTCAGCACCGTGGCGGCGATATCCTCGTCCTTCTCGAAGAAGTTCGGCTGCAGCACCCCGGCCTGCAGCAGATCGAGCTCAAGCCCCTCCTCGATCTGCGAAACGGTCCAGTCGATTTCCCGGTATTCGAGACCGAGGCCTCGCAGGCTGTCCTTTTCCGCCGCGGAAAACGGGGCCCCCAGGCGGACGACGACGGCGCCTGCAGCGTCCCGTACCCCAATGGGAAAGACGATGGAAAGAAGCAGAAGGGAGCCTGCAAGCGCTGTCGCTCTCATGCGAATGCGTCCGGGTTTCTGCGAGTCGAGGGAAAGGCTATCGTTGCGGGTACGTTACTCCGCCGGATTCCGCTGCGCAACGCAATACCCGGGAGACTTTCGGTGACGGACGAATTCACCAGGACCTTCGAGAATCACTGGAACGAGTTCCGCGCCCGCTGGTGCGACAGCACCGACCTCGGGGGAGCCCGCGCCTACAGCCGCGAAGAGGTGAAGGCGGTCATGTTCCACCGCGTCGCCAGGGTCGACGTGGCCGGGGAAGAGGCGGACCGGCTGATCGACGCCGCCGTCCGGTTTTTCCGGGAGAAGCAGTACGACTGCCTCTTCACCCTGTCGCCGCTGGACCGGCCTGCCGACATGGCCGAACGGCTTGAGCAACGGGGGTTCGAACTGGCGCTGCTGCCGGTGGCGATGCTCTGCGACAGGCTGGCGGGCCCGGATTCCGCCGAAGGCGTCGAGGTGGAGATCGCCGGCGCCGGCAGGTACGGCACCTGGGCGGAGATCATGTGCACCTGCTTCGGCAATCCCCCCGAAGTTGTAGAGGTTGGCCGCTCGGTCCTCTGCGTGCCCGAGGTCCGCCTCTACCTCGCCTCGAGGCGGGGGGAGCCGGCCGGGACGGCGCTGCTGTACTCGCGGAACGGGATCGGCTACATCGACGCCGTCGGAACC
>JAPOZF010000552.1 GCA_026706165.1 Gemmatimonadota bacterium | reverse complement strand
GGCCTCGCCGGTTGCCTCGACAAACGCCGTGTTGTCGTTGCGGTACAATGCGTTGCGGGGATGGCGGCCCTCGGGAAAACCGCTGACCTGCGATCCGTTCAGGACGTAAAGATCAAGGTCGCCGTCGCCGTCGTGGTCGAGGAAAGCGGATCCCCCCATCATGGATTCGACGACGTACTGCTGCTCGCCGTCCCCGGAGACGTTCCTCAGGGTCACCCCTAGCTCGGGGGCCGCGTCCCGAAACTGTACCCGGCCGCCGGTCCCGGGTACGTCGCTGGCCGCCAGCGGGGGCGCCAACCCCAGGAGGCATGCCGCGGCTCCCGCCAGGCAACGGCCGAGGTATCGGCCCGGGCTAGTGGCCCACCCGCTCATGGGCTCCGGATTCCCCTGCGGAAGCGAGGGGGAACGGCTCGAAGGCACGCGCCTCGAAATGCGGATCCCCTTCCCGGATGTAGAGGGTCCTCTCCATCGGCGGCTCGCGGAAAACCTGCCTTTCGCCGCTGGCCGGCCAGAAGACCTCGAGCGACTCGATCGACTCGGCCCCGCCGAGGCCGATTTCCCGCTGCAGGGGGGAAGCCCCGAAGCTGCCGCCGCTGGAGACGGTGGATTCGATGCTTCGCGTTCCCGACGCGGTACGAACCCGGACGCGTAAGCGGGCGCCGATGCCGGCGCGGTTGGAGCGCCGGCCCTCGAGTTTCAGCTTGATCCAGCGGTTGCCGTGCCCGGGGTTCCGGAAAAGGACGTTCTGGTAGACGTCTCCGGTGAAGGCCCCCCCGATCACCGCGAAGACGTCCTGGTCGCCGTCGTGGTCGATGTCCCCGAAGGCGACGCCGTGCCCCTTCTGCAGGTGTCCGAAGCCGCCGGAGGTGGTGACGTCCTGAAAGTGTTCCCCCCCAGCGTTGCGAAACATCCGGTTGGGGACGACGGTGGCCATGTACGGGTCGCCGGTGCCGATGTAGCAGTCGAGGTAGCCGTCGTTGTCGAGGTCGCCGTAGTTGCTCCCCATCGCTATCAGCGGTTCGTCGAGGCCGGCCTCCCGCGTCACGTCCGCGAAGGTGCCGTCGCCGTTGTTGCGGTACAGCCTGGGGGTCTGGGCGTCGTGGGGAAGCCCGAGGTAGGCGGCGGCCACGTCTCCCACGTCCCCATTGAATCCCGCCGCGAACAGGTCCAGCCAGCCGTCGTTGTCGTAATCCCAGAACCAGGCAGGAAAGCTGTGCGCGGGTCCGGTCACTCCCGCCCCGGCGGCGACATCGGCAAAACGCCAGCGGCCGTCCTCGTCTTCCCCGAGGTTGTGGTAGAGCAGGTTGGGCTCGTCGGGGGACAGCCGGGAAACGTACAGGTCCAAGCGGCCGTCGTTGTCGAAGTCTCCCCAGACCACCCCCTTTACGTACCCTGTCGCGGCGACGCCGGCCGCCTCGGCCTGGTCGCGGAAACGCGCCGGGGAGGCGCCGTCCCCGAGGTTGTGGAACAGCTCGCACGGGTGGCGCTCGGCGCTCACCGTCTCGTTGCCCACAAACAGGTCGACCCGGCCGTCGTTGTCAAAATCTCCCCAGGCGGCGGTCTGGGTCGGATGCGACGTCAGCATGCCGGAGGTTTCGGTGGCATCGACGAACCTGCCGCCGCCGAGGTTGGCCAGCAGGGAGTTGGGGTAATGCCCGTCGCGGTCGAGCCAGGCGCCGCGCAGGACCAGGACGTCGGCGAAGCCGTTGTTGTCGTAATCCGCCTGAAGGGCGTTGAGGCCGCCGACGATCCCGGTGAGGCCCGCCTCCGCGGTCAGGTCGGCGAATGTCCCGTCTCCGAGGTTGCGGAAGTAGCGGACCTGGTCCCGCAGTCCCCACGAGGAGGCGATGATGTCGAGATGGCCGTCGCCGTCGAAATCCTCCATGATGCCGCCGCCTGACAGCCCCACCACGTCGAGGCCCAGGGCCGGGGCGACGTCGGTGAATCTCCCGATGTCGTAGTCGGATGCGAACGCTTCCGGGGGGATCAGATGCTCCTCGGGGAGGGATTGCGGGTACTCGCCGAGGGTCATGGATGCGAGGTTGAGAAGCCAGCGCGCCCCGAGGTCGCCGGGATTGGCTTCCAGAACCGCGAGGAACTCCTCGACGGCGGCGCGGGATCCGCGCTGGTCCTGGTGCACCCCGGAGTCGCGGACCGGCAGCAGGCAGGAGTCGATGTCGTGCCGGAGGATGCAGTTCTCCTGCTCTCCCAGGCGGAGCCAGGAGATTCCCACCAGCATTTGCAGGGTATGCCGGAAGCCGGGGTCCGCCGAGGCCTGCAGCTGTCGATACTCCCGGGCCGCCTCTTCCGAAAGGCCCGCCCGCAGCAGCTCGCTCGCGAGGGTGAAGCGGGCGTCGAGCAGCCGGACCTTGCTGCGGGGATCCGCGGCCGCCCCCGGCTCGCGCAGCTTCTCGACGAGGCCGCGGTAGTACCCGACCCGGAGAGAGTTGAGGTAGGGATGGGTGGCGGGATCGGCGGAGTCGGCGATCGCCTCGAGCCGCTCCGCCATGCGCCGGGTTCCCTCCGTCAGCCGCTCTTCGGATGGCCCGCATCCGGACAGAAGGAGGCAGAGGCCCGCGGCGATGAAGCCTGGAAGGTAGGTTGCCTTATTTGCCATCACCAGAACAGCGCCCCTATATGATTCCCCGTCGTCCCGGTGCAGGCGTCGATGACGACCCAGAACCCCGCGTTGCTGATCTGGCCCAGAACGAGCCCCATGAAGAACGGCATCATGCGGCGGTGCAGCGCCGCCCCGCCGTACTTGAGGATGACGAGCTTGAAGAACCAGGCCACGAAGACGCTGAACCAGACGCGCCCGACGATGTAGGAGACCGTGCAGACGGCGAACCCGAGCGGGTGGAAGGGCCACCAGAGGAAGTGATGCCGCAGGTACATCAGGACCGCCATGACCCCTCCACCGATCAGCTTGAATAGCCAGCCGCCGGCGTCCGCGGGGGGAAAGGACTGCATCTTGGCGGTGATGAACCGGAACCCCACCTGCGGTCCCGAGATGAAGAACCAGCCGTGAAGATTGATGCCTCCATGCGTGTAGGACAGGTACAGAATGGTCGCGCAGGACCCGATCATGGTGACCAGAATGGAGAGAAGGAGGGCCCAGAACAAGGGCCGCTGGCTGCGCTCCCCCTCGACCATCTTCAGACTGTTGGCACAGGAGGCCATCACGAAAGTGCGCACGTCCCCGTGCCATATGTAGGTGTAGGCCAGTGCCGCCAGTCCCTGCAGTCCGACCAGGGGGGTGCCGACCGCCGAGACCACGAAGGTCGAGGCGATCATCGGGCTGCGGGCCGCGGCGATTCCCCCCTCGACCACGATGCGGGTGAGGGCGAAGAAGATCGCCAGGGCCACCCCCAGGAAAAGGGGCACGAGAATCGCTGGCAGCCCCGACTGCCAGAGCCAGACCGCCATCACCAGCAGGCCGGCGATCAACCCGGACACCGCGCTCCGGTAGGAGAGCATCTCCCGGGTGTCGTCGATGGGCTCGCCCCTGCCGCGGCCGCGGCTCCAGGCCTTGCGGAAGACGCCGCGGAGATACCGGCGTGCCGACCACAGCCCGGCGGCGGCGAAGACCAGCATCGCCCCGATCCCCTGGTGGGCGAGAAAAGGGGACTCCGGCGTGCCGTAGACGCTCACCATCTCCGTGCTCTGGATGCCGACGAGGCTGAAGACACCTTTTTCGACGATTGCGAGAAGCGTGAAGAACCAGATCCCGAGGGCGATTTCGAGGCTGATGAAGTAGCTGAGGCCGACGACCGTGAAGCTCAGCATGATCGGCAGGTTGACGGCGTTCCGTACCACCGGCAGGTAGGTCCCCATGGCGATCTGCGGAACCTCCGGGTAGTAGTGGTTCAGCCCCTTCAGGCTCCCTATCGCCACCGCGGCCCCGAACCCGAGCCACATCAGGCCGTTCCGGAAAAAGGGGGGAAGGCGGCCTTCGTCCTGCCGGATCATCGCCAGCGGCACCTGGACCAGCGGATACAG
>JAPOZF010000303.1 GCA_026706165.1 Gemmatimonadota bacterium | reverse complement strand
CTCCTCCGCGGACTCATCGTTGACGACGCTGCTGTCCTGCCAGGTGTCGAGGTAGTCCTCCCGGCCTGCGTCAGGATAGGCGGCAACAGGGCCGGACCATTGGTCGAGCATGACCTGAAGCGCCGCGGTGGTGGCATCAATCCGGCTGTGGAACACGCAGAGTACGTCGGGCTTCAGCGGCGCGATCTCGGCGATGCCGTCGGCCAGGGTCATTTCATGGTCGACGGTCCGCCAGCTCGAAGTCCACACCGGCATCCCCATGCCGACGGCATAGTGACGGTCTTCCGCCAGGCTCATCCTGACCGTCTGTCCGTCGTGCGCCAGGGAGGCGGTGAATCCCACCCACACCGGAAGTCCCGTGGCCATGGCCGCCTCGGCGGCAACCGCCCTGGACTCGTTGTCGGCCCACATGTTCTCCATCAGGAGGAAGTCCACCCCGGACTCGGCCAGGATCTCCGCCTGTTCGCCCGCGTAGGCCCTCAGCTCCTCGGTCGAGAGGCTGGCGCCGTACCCGTAGCCGGTTCCGCCCAGGAGTGTCCCCGTCCTGCCGTCGCGGATGGGGATCCGGCAGGAGATGGAGCCGGCGATGAACACCGGCCGGCCGCCGGCGGCCCGGTCTCTGGCTTCCAGCGCCGCGTCCACGGCCCGCGTGTTTATCTCCCTCACCAGCTCGCCGTACCCCGACGCCTCCAGCGCCGGGCGCAGGGTGTTGAAGGTGTTGGTGGTAATGATGTCGGCCCCCGCCCGGATGTAGCGCTCGTGCATCTGCCGCACCGTTGCCGGATGCGTGTAGTTGCCGGGGCCGCACCACGAGGCCGGGTGCATGGGCACCCCCATGGCCTGGAGCTCGGTTCCGATGGCCCCGTCCAGGACGATCACTTCACCCTGGTCCATGCGGCTCTTCAGTTTGTCATAGTTGGCCATGGCCTGTTCCTCCGATATGGCTCGGCGCTCCAACCGACGTTCCCCTGCCGGCCGCCTGGATCCGGACAGCGAACGAGGCTCCAGCGGCCATTGCAGATTCTCTCACGGCGAGTGACGGCTAAAGTTCTAAAACCGCAGGTTTACCACAATCCGGCCGGGTGTGAACCGGGACGGTGCGTCAACACGCGCGGGAGCTTCGTTCCCAAGTCCGCGTCCTCTCATTCACCCAGGTGCTGCCTCACCAGCCCGGCCAGCTGATCGGGCCTGACGGCGACGAAGTCGGGGCCCAGCCCTTCCATGACCTTGACGACGTCGTCGGGATCGAAGCACCAGTTGACGGTGAAGGCGTTGATGAACGCCGGCCTGATGCCGTCGGTCAGGCGGCGGATCTCCCCGATCCTGGCGGCGACGTCCCCCTCCTTGCCCTTGCTGGGCCAGAAGTGCTCGGTCATCGCGTGGACCACCGGCACTTCGCGGTCCCCGGCCTGCAGGAGGTAGTGCGACATCGGGTAGGTCATGCCGGGGGTGCGCGCGTAGTCGGGGAATACCCCTTTCAGGAACGGTATCTGACCCAGGTACCGCCGCAGGGTCTCCTTCGCGGGGGGGGACCCTGCGGGGAGGGGCCTGAAGTCGGCGATGTTCTGGTGGTCGATCTCGTACCCCATGTGGTAGGGGTTGAGAATGTCGATATCCAGCTTCCGCAGGTACCCGGAGGTCTGTTCGACATAGTCGCGGTGCGCCCCCTCAGGATCGGCGGTCCGGCTGGCGTAGAGGTGGGGATTGGCATACCCCACCCCGCCGCCGCAGGCGATGAAGCAGTCGTTGTCGCTGGCCGTGTCGTAGTAGTGCCCCAGCATGTCGGGGATCAGCTCCCAGCAGCCGGGCATGACGTTCCAGCCCAGCGCCACCCGCCCCCGGGAGGCGGCGTTCCACAAGGGTTGATGCGCCGAGTCCCAGCAGTTGAGGTTGTCGCCGTCGGAGATGATGAAGGAGACGTACACCTTGCCGTCGTCCGGCTCCACCTGCCGCGGCGGGCGCTGCTCGAACCGCGGCGCCGGCACTCCCGAATGCACCGAGAGGTTCGGGCAGTCGCAGACGATGTACTTCCCGTAGCGCGTCGCCAGGGCCACGCCGCCTCCCTCGCCGGGGCCGATCCCCTCGCCGGCATAGGGGTAGCCCATCACCGGGCAGTTTGCTGGGGTTTCGGCGAACAGCTCCTCGGCGAACCGCATCTCCTCCCCCGGGTCGGATCCCGGCTGCAGGCCATCGACGTCGCCGCTGATCCAGAAGGTGAAGATCCGGAACTGGACGATGTAGTCGCGGTCGCGGACGCTGTCGGGGTAGCGGATCGCGAGGATGTCGCGGCGCAGGCCGCTCCAGAGCGCCTCCCGGGCCCAGCGGTAGGCTTCGACCTTGCTCGACCATCTGCCGCGCAGGTCCTCGATCACGGGCAACCTGTCCGACAGCTCTTCGGCCAAGGCCGGCGAGACGATCAGCAGGTCGTGTATGCCGGCCAGCATGGTCGCGATGTTGACGGTGACCGGAAACTCCGGCTCGGTCACCACCAGGCCTTTCGCCGCGGCCGAAAACCGCTCGAGCACGCCCTTCCAGTCGCGAGTCTCGCCGATCTTCTCGATGACGCCGCGATCCAGCAACCGGCGCGGCCAGAGATGCTCGTTGCCGTCGAAGGCGAGGTAGAGCCGCGGCTGCCCGCGGTTGACGAGCCCCTGGAACCCGCACAGCATCAGCTGCAGGTCGGGGGCCAACTCCTGCACGTCGAGCACGGTCAGCTCCGCAGCGGGGGATGAGGACTTCGGGAACGGAGATTTCAAATTCATGCCATCTGCTTTCTTTTGGTAGTGGTCGTCGAACTCCTCGACCCTTCAGGATCGCTATTCCACGGCGTACTGCCGCAGCGCTTCCTGGTCGAAGGCCAGTCCCAGCCCCGGTCTGTCCGGAACCTCGAGGAAGCCCTCTGAAAACACGGGGGTCTCCTCCCAGAGCCGCAGCGACCAGGGCATGTACTCCACCGTCAGGCCGTTGGGTATGGCCGCCATCAGCTGGACGTGGATCTCGGGCACGAGGTGGCTGACCACCGGCAGGTTGAAGGCCTCGGCCATCGCCGCCACCTTGCGCCACGGCGTGATTCCGCCGACTCGCACGAGGTCGATCATCGCGATGTCCACCGAGCCGTTCTCGATCATCTGCCGGAACGGGCTGATGCCGTACACGTACTCCCCCGCGGCGATGGGGGTGTGGAGGGCGTCGGCCACTTTGGCCATGCCCTGATAGTCGTCGTGGGCGACCACGTCCTCCAGCCAGAACAGGCAATACTCCTCGACGCGGCTGCCCACGTCGATGGCCCGGTTGACGCTCCACGACTGGTTGATGTCGCACATCAGGTCGATGTCGTCCCCCACGGCTTCGCGAAGTCTGCGGATGCGCTCCACCTCCCGGGTTGCCAAAGTCTCGCCGCCCATTTGCGTCTTCATCTGGCGGAACCCCTTCTCCACCAGCATCGGCCCGATCTCGGCCAGCCGCTCCGGGCTCACCGGACGCATCAGGGCGCCGCTGGCGTAGGCGGGGACGCGCCGGCGGCAGCCGCCCAGCAGGGAGGCCACCGTCTGGCCCAGGGCCTTCCCCTTGATGTCCCACAGGGCCATGTCGACGGCCGCCCGTGCCATGGCCAGCAACCCGCCCGGCCCGGCTCCGGAGAAGGCCACGTCGAGCCGCTGAACGATGCCCTCGATTTCCATCGGGTCCTCCCCGACCGTCGCCCTGGCTACCTCGTCCACCGACATGCGCAGCGCCCCGGTCAGCCGGCTGGCCTCGAGGTCGGGAACGAAGGTGACCCCGACGCCTTCAACGCCCTCGTCGGTGGTCATTTCCAGGGTGACGAAGGACTGCCGCCGTCCGGTGTCGGGCAGACTGTCGGCCAGGGGTTCCTCGGCGGGAAGGGAGAGAACGCGGGTCCTGAAACTGGCAATCTTCATGGTGTCGCTTCCTCGATCGGCCTCCGGGAGACCGGCTTCGATCCCACGGCAGCGGCGGTTGGTTGGAACGGCTTGACGGCCGGCCCG
>JAPOZF010000504.1 GCA_026706165.1 Gemmatimonadota bacterium | reverse complement strand
ATCGCCTGCCCCGGGATCTTGTCCCCGGACGAGTTCAGGCGATTGCCCATGTAAACGCCGCTGGCGTACAGGGTGTGGGAAATGGCACGGGTCCCGGAATGACCGCGGCCGATTACAGTGATCAGGGTTTCCATGGAGTCGAGCGCCCGGCTCGTCCCGCCGACATGGCCATCCTCGTCGAGGCCGGGCCCGATGCTGCGGCGTCAACCAACTTTCCGCGAGCGATTCAATAGGATACAGCGGAACCAGGCTCACGGATAACAGCCCGTACCATTCCTATACTCCCCCAAGGGGATACCCTAATTTTCACGGGCGCTCATCCACCGGGAGACTGTTGCGCCAATGCCCGAGGTTTTCGCCGAATCGGTAGAGGCCGGACTGTTCATTGCCGCCGTCACAGCCGGCATGCTTCCGCTGCTGGCCGCCTTTTTCCTGCCCGGGCGAAGGCTGCTCCTGGCGCTGGTTGCGATCGTTCTCCTCGCGGCGGCGGCGGCCGCCGCCGTTCTCGGCCGGCCCAAGGTCGACCGCTAGCTGACCGGGGCCGTGCCGGAATTCACGCCCGGGGAAGGCTACGCGGCGTCCGACAGGTGCATCTCCTGCCACCCCCGGGAACACGCCTCCTGGCACCGGAGCTTCCACCGCACCATGACCCAGGTGGCCTCGCCCGAGGCGGTCGCCGCGCCCTGGGAGGGAGTGCTCGTCGGCCGCGGCAGGCGCATGGCGCTGGAGCGGCGGGGCGGCCAGTTCTGGTTCACCTTCACCCAGACCGGAGGCAGGAGCCGCATGCCGCCCCGCCTACGGCCGGGGGACGGGCGCGTCGTAATGACGACTGGTTCGCACCACATGCAGGTCTACTGGGTCAAAGGCCTCGACGGGGGGTTCGTCGAGTTCCCCTGGATCTGGAGCATCGACCAGAAGCGATGGATACCTACCCCCGACTCCTTTCTCAGGCCGCCGGAGCAGGTGGTGGAGGAAGGGGAATGGCTCTCCTGCCCGCAGTGCCATGCCACCGACTACGCCCCGAGGAGGAACCCGGAAAACGGCCGCTACGATTTCCGCGTAACCGAGCTCGGGATCGCCTGCGCGGCCTGCCACGGGCCCGGCGACGAGCACATCCGGGTCAACCAGGATCCCCTGCGCCGCTACGGACAGTACTTCTCCGCCGGCGCCGGCGATCCGACGATCTCCAACCCGGCCCGGATGCCGGCACCGAAATCAACCCAGGTCTGCGGCCAGTGCCATGCATTCGTGAAACCGCCCGACAAGGAATATTCGCGCCGTCACGGGCTGACCTTCCGTCCCGGGGACGACGTGTTCGACCACTTCGTGCACTCGCGCATGGAGGGGTGGTCGGACGGGGTCGACCGCACCGGGGGACGGGAGTTCCACGGCGTCGTCGGGTCCGCCTGCTTCGAGGGGGGCGAACTGTCCTGCCTTTCGTGCCACTCCATGCACGGTTACATCGACCGCGCGGATCAGCTCAACGAGCTGCACGTTCCGGAGATGGACCGGAACGCCGCCTGCCTGCAATGCCACGCCGAGTTCGCCGCGGACCTCGAAGCACATACGCATCACGAGCCCAACTCGAGCGGCAGTCTTTGCTACAACTGCCACATGCCCCACACCAGCTATGCACTGATGGGCGCAATCCGGTCCCATCTCATCGACAACCCGCGGGCGGTGAGCAATGCGGTGACGAACCGGCCCAATGCCTGCAACCTCTGTCACCTCGACAAGACGCTGGCCTGGACGGGAGAAAAGCTCAGCGAGTGGTACGGGCACAAGCAGCCGGAGCTCACCGCCGATGAGTCGCAGATCGCCGCCTCGCTTCTCTGGGCGCTTCGCGGAGACGCCGCCCAGCGCGGAATCGCCGCCTGGCACATGGGCTGGGCTCCCGCGCTCGAGGCCTCGGGATCGGACTGGCTCGCCCCGTTCACGGCCGGGCTTCTCCAGGATCCGTACTCGGCGGTCCGCAACATGGCGTACCGGTCGCTGGAAAAGCTGCCGGGCTTCGAAGAGTTCGACTACGACTTCCTCGACCCGCCGTCGCGCCGCCGGGGGGCTGCCCGCCGCGCGCGGGACCACTGGTCGGGCCTGCCGGTCGAGGGGGCGGGGCGTGCCGGGATGGAGATCCTCCTTCGCGGCCCGCGCGACCCGGTATTCACCGAGATCGCCCGCCTTGCCCGGGAGCGCGACAACTCGCCGGTGGTGATTCAGGAATGAACAAGGGGGAAAGCGGAATGGAGGACGAAGCAGGCCGCGGAGAACGAGGCGGGAGCTTGCGCCGCCGGCACCTGGTTTTCGGGTGGGGGACCCTGCTGCTGTTTCTCTCGCTCGGGCTGGTTCTCGACGGCTTTCACGGCTTCAAGGTCGGCTGGTATCTCGACGCCGACAACGAGACGCGCCGGAGAATGTGGACCCTCTGCCACGCCCACGGAACCCTGCTGGGACTCGTACACCTCGCGTTCGCGTCGGCGCTCCGCGCGGTCCCGGACTGGAGCGGCCGGGGGAGGCGGATCGCCTCCTGGTCGCTGATCGGGTCGAGCGTCCTGCTTCCCGGGGGTTTCTTCCTGGGCGGGCTTTTCTTCTACGGGGCGGACCCGGGACTGGGCGGTTTTCTGATTCCGCTCGGCGGTCTGCTGCTGCTGCTGGGGGTCGGCCTGACGGCCTGGCAGGTGCGCGGCGCGAGGGTCGAGGAGTCCTGAAGGGAGGTTTACGAAGCTCGAGCAAGGACCGCTTTGCCGTCCTGCAGTTTTCGCCTTTCCGCACGCAGCATCAACCCGGGCAGGGCGGCACCTGAAGGTCGGCCGGCGCGGAGTTCAGGCGCTTTCGATTAAGCCGCCTGAACCGGCCCCAAGTTTCCTCACTGAAACCGACATGGAGATTTCACAATGAGCTCAAACGGCAAGGTCGCCCTCGTTACAGGGGCGGGAAGCGGTATCGGTCAGCGCTCCTCCCTGGCCCTGCTCAAGGAGGGGTACTCGGTCGCGTTGGCCGGCCGCCGCGAGGAGGCGCTGCGGACGACCGTCGATCTCGCCGGGCCGGATGCGGAACGCGCCCTGCCCGTGCCGTCGGATGTCGCGGACCCGGACGCGGTGCGGGCGCTGTTCGCCAGAACCAGGGAGGAGTTCGGGCGCCTGGACCTGCTTTTCAACAACGCCGGCATGGGGGCGCCCGGGGTGCCCCTGGAGGACCTGACCTTCGAGCAGTGGACGGCGGTCGTAAACGTCAACCTGACCGGGGTGTTCCTGTGTACGCAGGAGGCGTTCCGGATCATGAAGGACCAGGACCCGCGCGGCGGCCGCATCATCAACAACGGCTCGGTGTCGGCGCACGTGCCCAGGCCCAACTCGGCGCCGTACACGGCGACCAAGCACGCCGTTCAGGGACTGACCCGGGCAACCTCGCTCGACGGCAGGAAGTACGACATCGCCTGCGGGCAGATCGACATCGGCAACGCCGCCACCGACATGACCCGGCGGATGGACGACGGGGTTCCGCAGCCCGACGGATCGACGATGGTGGAGCCGCGCATGGACGCCGACGACGTGGCGCGGGCGGTGGTCTACATGGCCAGCCTGCCGCTGGAGGCGAACGTGCAGTTCATCACGGTGATGGCGACGAAGATGCCGTACATCGGACGCGGGTGACCGGCGGTTCCCGGCGCTGGACCTTTCCGGGTCCTCCGGGGGGCGGGGAATTTTCGAGAAGGGTTTGGGGGAAGCTGATGTAACGGCGCCGGGGCGGCCGGAAGTCAGGTGGCGCTCGCGGAAGCCTCCGCCGGCTCCGGGTTCAGCAGCGTCGCTATGTGCACCGCCTGAAACAGCGTCGCCGGCTCCAGCTGCGTCCGCAGCGCCCGCTTCCGCGGCAGCAGCGTCGTTTCCCCGAGCATGGGCGGCGACACCACGGCCTCGACGCGGCCGGGGTTGATGTCGAGGTTGCCCCGCGGGCACTTGGGCCATACCTGGTGAATGCCGCGGAAGGCGAGCGGCACGATCACCAGGTCCTGCGGGAGGTAG
>JAPOZF010000657.1 GCA_026706165.1 Gemmatimonadota bacterium | reverse complement strand
TCCCGGTGCGCCCGTTGAAACGACGTCACCAGGGGATTGTCGAGGTCGATCTCGAAGGCGTCCCCGGGGCACACATCCCGCGACCGGATGGCGGTGCCGCTCTTCCGGGCGACCTCGTCCAGGAGCTGCCGGTACTCGCCGCGCGCCCGGTCGGCGTGTCCCGGGGTGACCCAGCGCCGCGTCCCCTTCACCTCGCAGGAGAGCGGCGCCTGGTTGTATATCTCGCCCCCCTGCAGGAAACCGACGAAGAAGCTGTCGCAGCCGCTGTACCTGTGGGTGATTTCTCCAAGGCGTTGGTTTTCCCGCTGGAAGCGGGTAACAAGCTCGGCGCCGGCTGCAACGACGTCGGGCAGCCCCCGGGGACGGAGCACCTCGTGCACCGGCTCCCCGTCCCGGGTGACGGCAATCTCGAAGATGAACATGCCGCGGCCGGCCACCGGGAGGAAGTCGGAGAGGTATTCCGGCAGCATCACCCCGTCCCCGAGGTAGCCCTCGGCGATCAGGGCCTTCATCTGCCTGCCGTCCCCCCAGGGCCCCTCGTGCTGGTCGTGGGCGGTCAGCAGCATCCCCCCCGACTGCGGGGCGCCGCGCTCCCGCAGCGCCCGCATCGCCTCGACGGCGGCGGCGATCCCCCCTTTCATGTCGGAGCACCCGGAGCCGTAGAGCACGCCGTCCTCGACCCGCGGCGGCACGAAGGGCAGGTGCACGGTGTCGAGGTGGCCGTCCACCTGCAGGACGCGCCCCCCCTCCCCGAAGCGCAGACGCGCCACCACGGCCGGGGACTCCGGCCAGTCGCAGACGGGGCGCTCGACCTCGAAGCCGTCGGCGCGCAGCAGCTCGCCGAGGCGGCCGGCGACACCCGCGGCGCTCAGGGTGGGGCTGGGGACCTCGATGAGGGCGGTCGCCGTCTCCAGCAGACGGTCGCGGTTCACCGCGGCCGCGATCTTCTCTCTCAGTTCATTCACCGGTCGTTCCCTGGCTTTTCGAGGTTGGAGGCGGGCAGCAGGCCCGAAGTCAGGCCGGTTTGCCTCAGGTCCGAGGTATCGACCTATGCCAGCCTGTGGATAAAGTTGCTTCTCGGGTGGATGCGGGCAATTGCCGCAAGAGGCAAGTGGCGCCGTCGGCTCCGGTCATTCCCCGCGCACGTCCAGCAGCAGCTTGACCCCTTCCTGGCGCTCGAACAGGTCGAACGCCTCGCGCCATTCCGCCAGGGGAAGCTGGTGGGAGATCAGCGCCTCGGTATCGACCCTTCCTCTGCGCATCAGCTCGAGGGCGCGGCTCCATGAAGTGGGCTGCTGGCCGAAAGATCCGGTGAAACGAAGCTCCTTGACCGCCACCGCCTCGAGGTCGATTTCCACCGGACCGCCGAACAGGCCGACCTGAGTGTACTTCCCCTGCTTGCGCACCAGCTTCAGGGACAGGGCCGCGCCGGACGGATGCCCCGAGCACTCGAGGACGACATCGGCTCCGTACCCGCACGACAGCTCCGCGACAGCTTCCTCCGGATCCTCGTCCTCCACCATGACCAAGCGCTCCGCTCCCAACCGGCGCGCCAGCTCGAGCCGCACGCGATCCTGCCGGCGACCGAGCACCACCACCCTTCCACCCTCGGCGAGGGCCACCTGCAGGCAGAGCAGGCCGATGCTTCCCGGCCCGACCACGGCGACGAGGTCTCCTGCCGATACCCGGGTCAGCTCGGAGACGGCGTGCACCGCGCAGGCCAGGGGCTCGCTCAAGGCCGCGGCCCGGAAGCCGACGTTTGCCGGCAGCTCACGGATGCAGCGCTCAGGCGCCACGCACAGGGGAGCGAACGAACCGTCGTGCCAGTACCCCATCGACTCGCGGCGCAGGCAGAGGTTGATCGCCCCGCTGCGGCAGTAGCGGCATTCCCCGCAGATGCGCACGCTCGGCAGGGCGGTTACGCGCATCCCCGCGGCGACCGACTCCACCCCTTCGCCGACGGCGGCCACCACGCCGCTGAACTCGTGCCCGACGACGACGGGCACGCGGATGGGGATCGCAATCTCGTCCCCGTACACGTGCAGGTCGGAGCCGCAGATCCCCGCGGCCTGGACCTCGACGAGCACTTCCCCCGGCCCCGGGACCGGTTCCGCCACCTCGCGGACCTCCATGTTTCCCGGTCCGCGCGCGTATTTGACGAGCCCTTTCACGCCCTTTAGTCTCTCAAACCCGCATTCGCTCGATACCTTGCCTCTCAAGTAGTAGTAGCCCAATCGCACAGCTCCGGCAACCTGGAGTCACCACCCATGAGCGACAGCAGATACAAGGCCGCCATCATCGGCTGCGGCCGCCTTGGGCAGCATTACGGCTGGTGCTACCACACCTTCCCCGACACCGAGATCGTCGCCATCGCCGAGCACAACCCGGAACGGCGGCGGCGCGTCGGCGAGGTGTTCGGAGTCGACGCCCTCTTCCCCGACGCCGAAAGCCTGCTGAAGGAGGTCGTCCCCGACGTCGCCTCGGTGGTGACGCCGACGAAATACATGAAGGACGCCGTCATCGCCTGCGCCGAAGCCGGGGTCAAAGGGGTCACTACGGACAAGCCGATCGCCGGCCGTCTGTCCGACGCCGACGGGATGATCGCCGCCTGCGAGTCGCGCGGGGTCGTGTTCGGAGGGGGCAACCTGCAGCGGGCCATGCACGAAGTTCAGGAAGCGAACCGCCGGTTTCTCCACAGCGGCGAGCTCGGTGAGCTGCTCGGGGCCGCCGTGCACTCCTGGGGGGGCGAGATCTCCGGGGGCGGATGCCAGCATATCTGCGTTCTAACCCTGTTCGCCGACGCCCTCGTCGAGGAGGTGACTGCCTGGGGATCCCCGCCCGAAGCCCTCGACCAGGAGGACGACCAGGGACTCGTCATCAACGGGCGCTTCCGCCTCTCCAACGGTCTCGAGTGCCAGGTGTTCGGCCAGCCCACTCCCTCGAGGGGGGTCGACGTCTGGACGAAGGAGGGCCTGGTGCGCTGGAACTGGAACCCGCCGGAGGTGTACCGGGGGTTCGAGGGCGGCGGAGAGCGCCGCAGGCTCGAGTTCCAATACGGGAAGCATGACTGGCCCCAGTTCTACTACATGGCGAGCTCCCTGCGTTCCTTCCTGGCGGCCGTGGCCGGCGAGGGAGAGCTCTACATCTCCGGCGACAACCTGCGCCACGCCCTCGAGGTCGCCATCGCCTGCAAGCAGTCCGCCCTTCTCGGGAACGTCCCGGTGTCGCTGCCGCTCGAGGACCGCTCCCTGGAGCTCAAGCCGAGGACCTACCGCTGGCTCGGCGGGGATGCCGAGGGCAGGCCCCAGATGGTGTCGGATATCCCTGTCGAAGCCCACGACTACCGCCGGTGAGAAGCGATCTCGACATCGCCCGGGCAGCGGCCCCGAAGCAGATCACCCAAATCGCCGCGGACCTCGGGCTGTCGCCGGACGACATCGACCTGTACGGCCGCTACAAGGCCAAGGTCCACCTCGACCTCCCGGAAAAGGGTGAACCGGCCGGAGGGGCGAAGTACGTCGTCGTCACCGCGATGACCCCGACGACGCACGGCGAGGGCAAGACGACGACGACCGTCGGGCTCAGCCAGGCGCTCAACGCCCTCGGCGAACGCTCGATCGCCACCATCCGGCAGCCCTCGATGGGACCGACCTTCGGCATCAAGGGGGGAGCCGCCGGGGGCGGCAAGGCGCAGGTGATCCCGATGGAGGAGCTCAACCTGCACCTTACCGGAGACATTCACGCGGTCACCTCCGCGCACAGCCTGCTCGCCGCGGCGGTCGACGCCCGCCTCTACCACGAGGAGCGCCTCGACGACAGGCGGCTGGGGCGCCGCGGCCTGAAGCGGCTCGACATCGATCCCGGGGCCGGCACCTGGAAGCGGGTCGTCGACATGGGGGACCGCGCCCTGCGCGACATCGTCGTCAGCGACGGCGGCGAAGGGGTGCGGCGGCGCAGCGGCTACGACATCAGCGCCGCCTCCGAGGTGATGGCGATCCTGGCTCTCGCTTCCGGGCTGCCGG
>JAPOZF010000100.1:3822-4045 GCA_026706165.1 Gemmatimonadota bacterium | reverse complement strand
TCCAGGGGCGTTATCCGCTGTCCGACCGAACCGCCGGGGATCATCGATGCAGGCCCGAAACCGAGACCAGGGCGCCGCTGGCCCTGTCCGCCTCGGCGCATCCGATAAGGAGGTCCAGACCGCGGCCGGACGCCGCTGCCCCGGGTCCGGTCGCGGCAATCCCCGTGACCCTGGCCCCCGGTTCCATGGGAAGGCGCCAGTTCACCCCGCGGAGTTCATGCCC
>JAPOZF010000100.1:1256-3812 GCA_026706165.1 Gemmatimonadota bacterium | reverse complement strand
GTCGACAGCGGCGGCGACCACCAGGTCGCGGGAGCCCTCCCGCGCCGGGGACAGCCTCAGCAGGCGCCGCGCATCGGCGTCTGCCGGCCGGGAGAAGAAGAGCTCGGGACCGCCGCCTGCAACGGCGAACAGATCGAGCCGGCCGCCGATCTCCTCCACCCCGGTCTCGACCACGAGTTCTCCCTGCCCGTCTCCGTCGAGGTCGGCGAAGCAGAGGTCGCCGACGTGGGCGGAAAACCGGGTTTCGGAGAGCAACTGCCAGAAACCGTCAGCCGAGACGGAGGCTACGCGCAGGACTGTGCTTGCGCCTCCCTCCCATGAGGGTTCCCTCCGGTTCCCGGCCCAGGCGACCTCGACCTCACCGTCGCCGTCGACGTCCATGCAGTCGACGCGGTTCACCCTTTCTCCGGCCGCTCCCGCGACGGCAGGCAGGCCGGTTTGCGGGACCCTGAAGAGGCTGCCGTCCCGCAGCGCGAGGACCGCAAGCCCGCGGCCGCCGGCGACGACCAGCTCTTCTCTCCCGTCGCCGTCGAAGTCGGCTGCGGCCATGTCCCAGACGGCGTCGAAGGTCGAGGCGGCCACAGGCGCCGGCGACGCCCCCGCAAGTACCTCGAGGCGGGCCGACCGTTGCCGCTCCCGTGACGAGAAGCCCCCTGTCCGCCCTCCGACTGCGAGCTCGGCATCCCCGTCGCCGTCGAGGTCGGCAAGGGCGATGCGCGGAGCGCTTATTTCCATGTCGCGGCGCAAGGTCATCCAGTCGAAGGCGCCCGAGGGAGCGGCGAAACCGGCGGCGGCCGCGGCCAGGAAAAACAGCGACCTCATTTCATCTCGTTTCCGGGGTGTTCAGGGACCAGCCGCGGGTGTCGATGTGGATCCAGGGATGTGTCCTGCCCTCGATCGTCAGCGACGCCGGCTCGAGGTAGCTGACGTCGAGAAACTTCGCCAGGTTGAAAAGGTCCTGGGCCGCCTGTTGCGACGGGGCGCGAATGTCGACAGCGTCTCCGTACATGTGGCGGCTGAAAAGGGCGCCGCCGATCTCCTCGTTGTACTCCGGACTGCGAAAGGTCGAGGAGAGCACCAGCGGCCCTCCCCATGCGTAACGCAGCTCCTGGGCGTAGAAGGCGATCTCCGGATCGATGTAGATGCGGAGATCCCCGTTGCGCTCCGGAATCCGGACGTACTCCACCAGCTTGAAATTTTCGCTCACCCGTTGCTGCCTCAGCGCTTCGGACAGCGACTCGACATCGATGAAGAACTCGACCGGCCGGTAGTGGACCCTGCGCTCGCTGCCGAACGGGAAGAGGTCCCCCTCCTCGTCGGGGTACGACTCCGTCAGGGAAGGTTCGCCCCCAAGACCTTCGAGTCTCAAGCCGCTCGGGAAGATCACGCGGTCCGAGTAGGGAGGATCCGACGGTCCGATCACGGGGCGGCTCGCACCGGCGGCCTCCCCGGAGCGGGCAAGCACCTCCTCCACCGATTCGACCAGCCTTCCTCTGTCCATGTCGCAGGCCGCCGCGGCAAGAACTGCGGCGCATAGCCAAGCAACGGCCGCACGGTTCACTCCCTAGTCCCCCTCCAGCGCCTTGATCGCCCGGCTGGCCATGAAGCGCACTCCGGAGTCCCCGTCCCGTACCGCCAGCTTGCGCAGGACCGGCCTCGCCGCCGGGTCACCCAGCTCGCCGAGGGCCATGGCCGCGTGCTTGCGGACGTGCGGGTTGTCGCTTCCGGTGAACTCGATCAGCCTGTCGTAGGCCCTCGAGGCCCGCAGCCTGCCGAGGCCGACCATGGCGGCGTTGACCACGGAGTAGCTAGTGTCGTCGAGAGCCTCGAGCAGGAAAGCGACCGCGGTGGTGTCGCCGATCTCCCCGAGGGCGTGCGCCGCTCCGATGCGGACCCAGGAATCCCGGTGGCGCAGCTGTTCGGCGACCGCTCCGATCTCCCCGCTCGCCTCGAGCTTGCCGAGGGCGTCGAGGGCGCGCAGAACCCACGGACGGGTCGGCGTCCCCTAGGAGGGCGGCGAGCGGCTTTTCGGCCCGGCGGCCGAAACGGAGAAGCGCCACCTCGAAGTCGATCCGCTCCTCGCCGCCGCGCTGCCGGAAAAGCAGGACCAGCAGCGGAATGACGGCGGTGTCGGCGGCGGCGACGGCGCGGTTGATCGCTGTCCTGATGGGGGCGGTGTTTGCGGGGTTCCCGTACTCGCGGGCGAGAAAGGCGGGATCGCTGGAAAGCAGATGGCGGGCCAGAAGCTGGCGCACCGAGTCGGACGGGGAGCTGAGAAACAGGCGGCGGAATTCCGCTGCGGGAGAGCCGGACATCTTCCCCTCCTGCTCATCCCGGCCGGCGTCCTGGGAACTGCCAGCTGCTTGCCCGGCAGCGGCCGCGGGCTCTACCCCTCCTGCTGGTTCATCTCCTTCCGCGCAGCCTCCGCAGAATACCGCGAGCAGCGCCATCAGCAGCAGCGCCGCGACCGGCTTCGAGGAGGGAACCTCGGGGGCGGCGTTTTCTTGACCGTCCTCTGTACCGGCCCTAGGCTTGGCTCCGCTCGGAATTCCCTTG
>JAPOZF010000100.1:0-1246 GCA_026706165.1 Gemmatimonadota bacterium | reverse complement strand
CACACACATTCACGAAGATACCCACGATGGCCAGAAAAAAGCTCAACCTGCTTTTCTTCGGCGTCGACAGCCTGCGCGCCGACCACATGAGTTGCTACGGGTACGAGCGTCTGACGACCCCGCACGTCGACCGGCTCGCCTCGCAGGGCGTCCTCTTCGAGCGCAACTACGCCCCCCACATCCCGACCACCTCGGCCTACATGTCGATGCTGAGCGGACGCGACTGCTTCTCGACCACGGTGGTCGCCCTGCGCCACAGGACCGAGGTGCCGTCCGACGTCCTCAGCCTTCCCCGGATACTCGCCGGGAACGGGTACAACACGACCGGCGTCGGCTGCGGCGGCAATGTCGGCATGCGCGGCTTCGACCGCTATCTCGAGTACCCGGGATGGGGAAGCTGGGCGGAGGGGCGCAGCCCCAAGGCGGAGAACCTCAACGAGGTGGCGGTCCCGGAGCTCGAGCGCCTCGCCGCCGAGGAGAAGCCCTTCTTCCTCTTCCTGCGGCACATGGATCCCCACGCTCCCTACCTGCCTCCCGCCCCCTTCGAGCGTCTGTTCTACAGCGGCGACGAGCTCGACCCCGGCAACAGATCGATGGAACCGGTCTGGGCCTTCAAACCCTTTCGCGACTTCTTCGCCGAGTGGATGCCCCCCGGGCTGACCGACGCCGAATACGCCGTCGCCCAGTACGACGGGGCCCTCGCCTACATGGACGCCTGCATCCAGCGCCTCCTCACCCGGCTCGACGAGCTGGGACTGCGGGAGGACACCCTGGTGATCTTCAACGGCGATCACGGCGAAACCCTCTACGAGCACGAGTGCTGGTTCGATCATCACGGCCTGTACGAAAACACCCTGCACGTTCCGCTGATCATGCGGCTTCCCGGACGCCTGCCGGCCGGCCGCAGGGTTTCCGGATTCTCCCTGCACCAGGATCTCGTGCCGACGATCCTGAAGCTGCTGGGAATCCCGGCGCGGGGGATGCGGTTCGACGGCACCTCGCTGCTGCCGCTGACAGCCGGGGAAAAGGCGTCGAACTACTCGGATTTCTACATCACCGAGTGCACCTGGATGCGCAAGCACGGCTGGCGCACCCCTGAGTGGAAGCTGATCCAGGCGCTCGAGCCGGACTTCCACTTCAAACCGGAGCTCGAGCTCTACAACCTCGTGCGCGACCCCCTGGAGCTCGACAACCTCGCCGACAGGGAACCGGAGATCGTCGCCAGCCTGCGCGGCAGGCTGGAGGG
>JAPOZF010000534.1 GCA_026706165.1 Gemmatimonadota bacterium | reverse complement strand
TGGTGACGATGGCGTTCAACGGTGGCGAGCATCCGTTCAACGAGAGCAGCCTCCTGGCGCTTCCGGGCGGCCGCGTCGTGGCGATGGTGCGCACGGCAAGCGGTAGCAAACGCATTCCTCATGAAGCGAAGTACCTGTTCCAGACGCACTCGGACGACGGCGGCAGAACCTGGAGCGAGATCAGGAATACCGGATTGTGGGGGTATCCTCCGCACCTGCTGCTGCTGGGCAGCGGCGACGTCCTCTGCAGCTACGGGTACCGGAGGGCTCCCTACGGGGTGCGGGCCTGCCTGTCCCGCGACGGCTGCGAAACCTGGGAACCGGCGGAAGGGATCGTGCTGCGCGGCGACGGTCTCACCACCGACGGGAGGGAGGCGGGGAAGGGAACATCTGCGGACCTGGGCTATCCGCGGACGGTCGAGCTTTCGGACGGCTCGCTGTTCACCGTGTACTACATGACCCTCGGGGACAGCGTGACTCACGTGGCGGCTACCCGGTGGACGCTGGATTTGGCGTAGGCGGCCGCTTCGAGCATGGAGCCGGCGGAATTCGCAAGTGCCTGCGCGAGTCGCACCGGAGGTGCACGGCGAGGGAAGGCAACTCCGCGTGCCGTGGTGAGCCCGCGGCCGGATTCACGCGGAACTACGCGCTCGGGCACCAGGTTTTTCGCCAAATGAACCTGGGGCGGTAACCCCATGACGCGGACCGCCGAGCTCGACGCCCTGACAGTGCACGGAGACAGCCCGGCCGGCTGGTGCGGCCGGACGCTGCCGAACGAGTTCGTCGACGAGGAGGGCCGCCTCCTGGCTCCGGAGGAGCGGCGCCCCGGGCATTCCGACCCGCGTTCCCCCGCCCGCCGGGTCCATGACGACCCGGAGGTGGCGGCACTGCGGGACCACCTTCGACAGCACAACGGCATGCGCGGTCTCGAGATCTGCGAGCCCTCCGAAGTCGAGCGCGCCGCCCGCATCTTCCGGCGCGACGGGTTCGTCGTCGTTCGCGACCTCCTCGACGCCGACGCGCTGAGCCGCTGGCGCGCAGGGTGCGCGCGCGTTCTCCGCCAGATCCTCGAGATCCCCGGAAGCGGCGGCCGCAAGTACGCCAACGAGACCGGCCGCCTGCCCCACCGCTACAGCTACGGCTCCTCTTCCGCTTCCCGGCAACTGCTGCACGATCCGGTGTGGGCCTCGATGGTCGACCTGCCGGCGACGACCCCCATACTCGCCGAAATCTTCGGATCGCCCGGATACATCTGCGTGGGCTCCGGGGGGGACCTCTGCCTTCCGGGAGCTATCGAGTACCAGCACCTCCACGCCGACGGCAGGGAGTCGCACGAGATGCCGGCTTCCCGCCTGAGGCAAGCCGAGTCCCTCGGTGTCGAGCTGCCTGGCGGCGGCGCTTCGGGCGGCCTCGACGAACAGACCCTGCGCAGGGTCATCGAGCTGACTCCGCAGCTGGTGATTATCAACTTCCTGATGACGGACATGACCTGGGAGAACGGGCCCGTCAGGCAGATTCCGGCGACCCAGTCGTCCGCTTTCGATCCGCCTTCCCAGGAGGAAGAACCGGAGTGGATGCGCCTCTCGACGTTGGTCGGGGCTCCTGCCGGGGCCGGCGTGTTCCGCGACCATCGGGCGTGGCACGGCGGCACCCCCAACCTGAGCCGCGAAGTCCGCGCCATGCCCAACGTCGAATACGCCCCGGCGTGGATCGGCGGGCTCAGGGAGTTCCGCAAGACGATGCCGCATGAAATCTGGGAGACTCTGTCGCCTCACGGGCAGCGCATCTGCCGCGGCCTTAAGGCCGAGCCGGGTGTGTGGCCTGCCGGCGCCGGGGTCATGCACCCCCTGGCGGGTAGGCGGCTGGAGGCAAAGGAAGAGGTGACGGAACGGCCGTGAACCGCTGGAGACCTGGAAGCCGGGCGGGGCGCTCGATCCCGGGGGAACCGGCTTGAGCGCCGCGACGGGATCGCCCCTTGGGGCGGGCGGACTCTTCCTCCAGGGACGCGACCCGTGCCGTCAGCTGTTCGACGACCTGCTCGAGCTGCCCACCCGGCTCCGACGAACTGACTGTCAGTACTTGCACCGCCGTCGTCCCGTCTCCGGCGCAACTTGCGCGGGTGTGGCGCCTGATGGCGGCGCCGCTTAGAATCAGGGTAGAACTTGACGCCTCTATTCTACCCTGGAAGCGGAAATGAGCCTGAACATCAAGAACGACGAGACCTGCCGGCTGGCCGGGGAGCTCGCCCGACTGACCGGCGAGACCAAGACCCGGGCGATCACCGTGGCGTTGCGGGAGCGTCTCGAACGGGAGAGGCGCCAACGCAGCGTCGAGACCCGCGCAAGGGAGTTGCGGGAAATCGCCGAGCGCTGTGCCCGGTTGCTGGGGCCGGGCCCCTCCGCGGTTGACCACGGCGATCTACTCTACGACGAACGCGGACTGCCCAAGTGATCGTCGACAGCTCCGCCCTGCTGGCCGTTCTGTTCCGCGAGGAGGATGCGGAGCGCTACGAGAAGGCGATCGCCGCGGCGCCGAACTGCCGCATGTCGGTCGCCAATCTGCTGGAGGTATTCGTCGTCGTGGAGAGGCGCGGCGGCACCGCGGCCGGGCAGGAGTGCGACGCCTTCCTGGACAAGGCGGAGATCGATCCGGCACCTGTCATGCCCGAACATGCCCAGGAGGCGAGACGCGCCTGGCGGCGCTTCGGGAAGGGAAACCATCCGGCGGCGCTCAACTTCGGCGACTGTTTCGCCTACGCCCTGGCGCGCACGACCGGGGAGCCGCTCCTGTTCAAGGGCGACGACTTCGCGCGCACCGATATCGAGGCGGCGTAGTGGAAGCACAGATGAACCTCGATCTCGCGGGAAGGCCGCGCGCTCGCGCCACCCGCGACCGCATCCGCGGGGACAGCCGCGACGAGGCCGAGAAGGGGCGCTGGTTCGAACAATTGTCAGGTGTGACGTGACCACGCACGACATGGGGAAGCACCTGTTCGTCGACGACGAGGAGATCCACCAGACCTTCGGCACCTGGCGCGTCCTCAACCAGCCGACCAAGCTGCCCGAACCACTGATCACCAGCGGCGAGCCCGGCCGCGGCGTCGCCGCCTGGGGCAACGCCATCCGCGAGGAGGACGGCCGCCTGCGCCTGTGGTACCTGTCGTACCTGACCAAGGGGCACGACATGGGGCGCGCCGGCGTCTGGGGCCGCGGCACGGAGTACGGCTTTTTCCCGCAGGGCATGCCGGGGGAGTGCCCGATCACCCACCACTCCCTCGGGATGTACGCCGAGTCGACCGATGGCCTCACCTGGGAGAAGCCGAACCTCGGCCTCTACGAGCACCGCGGCACCCGGGACAACAACATCTTCCTCACCGGGGAGGCGGCGTCGCGGCAGTTCGACGGCTGCGTCACCAACTGGGACGGCCACACCATCGTCCGCGACGAGGCCGAGGAGGATCCGGAGCGGCGCTACAAGATGGTCGCCCACTGGGAGACCTCCCACGTCTGGGACAACCGCGTGCACCTGCTCGACCGCCCCGGGGAGGACATGGAGCGGTTCTGGGCGCACCGGGCAAAGTACATCACCTGCAGCCCGGACGGCATCCACTGGAACCAGCCGCTGGAGCGCTTCAAGGGGTGCGAGGGGGGCGACCGCATGATCCTGATGCGCGACCACCGCAACCGGCGCTGGATGCTGTTCGACCGGCCGCTGAGCGAGCCGATCCCCGGGATCGGGTACACCCGCTTCCTCGGGCTCAGCTACAGCGAGGACCTCGTCGAGTTCACCAGCCCGAACGAGGTGGTGCTGACCCCGGACGAGCTGGACGGCCACGGCGAGCTGATGCAGTTCGAGAGCTTCATCCCCTTCAACTACGGCAACCAGGACCTCGCCTTCCTGTTCGCCAGCAGCCTGCGCACCGGCGGCCTGTCGAGCACCTACCTGCTTTCCCACCGCGACGGCGGCCCCTGGAAACGGGTCTTCCGCGACCAGCCGTTCATCCCGGTCGGCGCCCCGGGCGCCCACGACCGCTGCAGCGTCGTGCCGCTGCACA
>JAPOZF010000236.1 GCA_026706165.1 Gemmatimonadota bacterium | reverse complement strand
ATTTGCGCCAGCGGGAAAGTCAGCCTCTCCGCTTCGATCCACTGGCGCCGGAACAGGATCACCAGGCAGAGGCCGAATACGACCATCGCCAGCGACGCTGAGAACCAGCGGGCGATGGCGCCGGCCCAGGCGTCCCAGGGCAGGGGCATCCCTTCCGGCAGGCCGAGCCAGAAGGTGTGGATGACCCGCTCCGTCGGCTCGGGGAAGGCGTTCCACGGCATCCAGGGGAGGATCAGGGTGTCCCACTGGTTCTCCGGGGTGGCCATGAAGAACGGGGCTCCCATGACGGCGACCCAGTAGTCGCTCCACCCCCACATCGGCAGGGCGCCGACGATCCACGTCATCGAGAAGATGGTCAGCAGCTCTCCCCGGGTCAGCGCCGCGCGCGGCCGGATCGACTTCAGCAGGACGTTGAGGAAGATCCAGAGCACGAAGGGGATGACGGCCACCATCGGGTACTGGGAGAGCACGAAGGTGCTCGAGGCGAGGTTGATGCCGACGACGACGATCAGGCAGTAGAACCAGCCGGCGATGGTCAGGCCGCCGACGAACACGCCGCGCCAGGTGATCCTCAGCCCCTCGTCACCGTCCTCCCCTGCCGCCCCCGAATGCCGCTGACCAGGGCGTTTTCTCCTGCTGTCCGTCGACACTGATTCCCTCCGAAGGGGTTATACCTGACCGTCCCGCCCCGCGAAGGGCAGGCGGGATCCATTGTCCTGTCCCATCAATATCCTGCAATTCTTCCCCCGATCCATCCCGGCTCGCGGCGGGTTTTTTTCAACCTGCTTCCCGGCAGGACACCAGGCTGGACCCGGCTGCCCTTCCATCGGCGAGACCGGGGTACGGGAGGCGGCGTATCTGTCCGGGCAGTGGAGCATTATCTTTTCATACACTGAAAACTTGCCGGTTTGCACCGCGGCCCCGGCGAAACCCGCCACAGAGAGGGGCTGCTGATTCGCACTCACCATCGATGAAGCTCTTCCCGCACTTCCGAGCCGGCCCGGCCTTCTTCCCGGCCGCCGCCCTCGCCCTTTCCCTCGGTCTGGCAACCTGCTCCTCCCCCACCGGGCCGGGCCCGGCCACGGTCATATCGACCGTCGTCGGCAACGGCATCGCCGGCGACAACGGGGACGGCCTGCCCGGACCGGAGACCTCGCTCTACCTCCCCCAGGACATGACCTTCGGCCCGGACGGGGTGCTCTACTTCGCCGACTGGAACAACCACCGCATCCGCCGCCTCGTCGACGGCGTCGTCGAGACCGTGGCCGGCACCGGGGAGCTGGGGGACGCCCTCGACGGCTCCGCCCTCGAGACCCGGTTCAACCATCCGACCAGCATCGCCTTCGACGGCGAGGGCCGCATGGTGATCGCCGCCTGGCACAACAGCAAGATCAAAAGGGTCAACCTCCTCACGGGGAGCATCGAGAACATCGCCGGCAACGGCGACCGCAACTTCGGCGGCGACGGCGGCCCCGGGAACGAGGCGATCCTCGACCTGCCGAGCTCCGTCGCCGTCGACGCGGCGGGCAACATCCTGATTTCGGACCAGGCCAACCAGCGCATCCGGATGCTCGAGCCGAACGGCACCATCACCACGGTCTGCGGCGACGGCGAGCCGGGGTACTCCGGAGACGGAGAGGTGGCGGAGAACGCCCGCCTCAACTCCCCCTCCGGCCAGTCCGCGCCCCCTTCCGGCAGGATCTCCCTCGACGCCCTCGACCGCATCTACATCGCCGACACGGGGAACCACGTCGTCCGCGTGATCGACAACGACCGCCGCATCCGCACCATCGCCGGCACCGGAAAACGGGGCTACAGCGGGGACGGCGGAGCGGCGACCGAAGCGCAGTTGAACACTCCCAGCGACATCGCCGTCGCCGATGACGGGACCGTCTACATCGCCGACACCATGAACCACGCCATCCGCAGGATCGACCCCGACGGGGTCATCACGACCTTCGCCGGCACCGGCGAACGCGGCTTCGACGGCGACGGGGGAGCGCCCGGGGCCGCCCTGCTCGACAGGCCGTACGGAGTGGCGATCTCTCCGGACGGGGAGCTCTACATCGCCGACACCCACAACCACCGGGTGCGCCGGGTCACCGCGGACAATTCCGCCACCGAGGTCGTCGTCGCCGCAGAACCGGAACCGGTGGAGGTCGTTCCCTGCACCGACATCCCCGGAAGTATCTGCACCTGGGCCGGCACCGGGCGGACCGGCTTCAACGGCGACGGCAACGAGCGCCTGCAGACAGATCTCTACTGGCCCTTCGACGTCGAGTTCACCCCGAGCGGCCGCCGCATCCTCCTCGACTGGAACAACCACGCCGTCCGCGAGATCCTGCCGGACGGGACCCTGAACACGATCATGGGGACCTACTTCGTCGGCGACGGCCCGGAGGACCTGAGCGACCTCGCCGAGCCTGGTGCGGACCCGCTCCTCGTCAACCTCAACCACCCGACCGACGTCATGGAGCTCGCCAACGGCGACCTGCTGCTGATGGCTTGGCACAACCACAAGATCCGGCTGCTCACCGCCGACAGCGGCCGTGTGCTCGTGCTCGTCGGCAGGCATGCCGATTACGCCGGCGACGGCGGTCCGGCCCGCGACGCCCTGGTCAACCAGCCGCCGCACGCGGTGATCGACGGCGGCGGCAACCTGATCTTCATCGACCAGCGCAACCAGCGCATCCGCGCCATCGCCGATTTCCTCGGGCAGCGGGAAGACGGCATCATCGCCACCATCGCCGGCACCGGCGAGAAGGGGTTCAACGGGGACGGTCCGGGGCTCTCGACCCAGGTGGCCTTTCCCGACGGAGGCAACCCGGAACCGAGCGGCGGCATGGCCCTCGGCGCCGACGGCAGCCTCTACTTCGCCGATACCCACAACCACCGGATACGCCGGATCGAGTTCAGCGGCGCGACTCTTTCCGACAACCTGGTCACCACCGTTGCCGGCACCGGCGAGCCCGGATTCAGCGGCGACGGCGGCCCCGCCTCCGCCGCGGCGATCAATTTCCCCCAGGACATGGAGACCGGCCCGGACGGCGGCCTCTATTTCGCCGACACCGACAACCACCGGGTGCGCCGCATCGACCTCGCCGACGGCACCATCGAGACCGTGGCCGGCAGCGGCGAGAAAGGGTACCGCGGGGACGGCGGGCAGGCCCGCGACGCCGCCTTCAACCGCCCCTTCGGAATCGCCTTCGACGCCGAGGGGGCCCTCTACGTTTCCGATACCTTCAACGGACGCATCCGCAAGGTGATCCTGGAGAGCCGATGATCCCGCGGAAATTCCCCCCCCGGGCCGCCGTTCTAGCCGCGGCCGCCGCCCTAGCCCTGGCCCTGGCCGCCTGCGGCAAGGGTCCCACAAAGGGGGAGAACGGCGCCGACCCGGTGTTTCCCGACGACTACCTCGAGACCTTCACCGAAGTCCGCGACTGCCGCTTCAGCAGCTCCCACCCGGGGATGGTCCGGGTGCTTGTAAACGACGCCGGGGCGGACGCCTACCTCGCCGGGGAGAACCCCCTGCCGACGGGGACCATCGTGGTCAAGGAGGTGTTCGACGGCACCGACTGCGACGATTACAGCGAGCTGGGAACATGGGCGGCGATGCGCAAGGAGGCGGCCGGCTTCGACCCGGAGGACGGCGACTGGCACTGGCAGGAGGTGCGGCCGGACCGCTCGGTGGAGACCGACACCAAGACGAGCTGCATCGCCTGCCACAGCAGGGACGAGTGCGCCGGCAGGGATTTCATGTGCACCGAGGAGTAGCGGAAATCCCGCGGTTTCGCTGCCGCTCCCGGCCGGGGCCGCCACGGTTTCCTGACGGCGGCTCTTCCGACCGGCTGAACCCCCTCCTTACAATTCCCCTTGCCCTCGCGGCCCTGCTTTCCGGCCCCGGCTGCGGCGGCGGCTCCCCCACGTCGGGCGGACTCCCGGCGGTGTGCGACGAGCCGGGGGTGATCTGCACCGTCGCCGGCACCGGGCTGCGCCAGTTCGACGGCGACGGCCGGCAGGCGCGGGAGACCTCCCTCTACAACCCCCTCGACGCCGCGTTCGCCCGCCGCC
>JAPOZF010000580.1 GCA_026706165.1 Gemmatimonadota bacterium | reverse complement strand
GGCGTTGCACCCGGCTGTTTCTTCCGCGGTCAGGACATCCCGCACCACGAGGTATCCCCGCAGGTCGAAGTAGTACTTCTCCTCCGCGGTCATCCGGTAGCGGTCGCTCATGCCGTCGCTTCCGCGGCTCCCCCAGCCACTGAGCTCAGCCCGATCACGGGAGCGACCTCGGGATATCCTCTTCCTCCTTCGTCATCACTTCGATCACCGCCGGCTGGCCCTCGCGGTTGGCGGCGATGCCGCGGCGCAGGGCGGCGCCGACCTCTTCCGGGTCGTCGACCCGTTCCGCGTACGCCCCGAGCGCGGCGCCGACCCCGGCGTAGTCTCCCCCCAGCCGGTTGCTGCCCCAGCGTTCCGTCGCCAGCGGCATGTGCTCGTGGTAGTGGGTCATCACGCCGTTGTTCAGCACCACCGTGAGGATCGGTATCTCGGCGCGGGCCGCAGTCTCGATGTCGAGGCCGGCCATGCCGAAGGCGGCGTCCCCCATGACGTTGACGACCTGCTTGTCCGGGGCGGCGAGCTTGGCCCCCAAGGCGAGGCCGAGGCCGTACCCGAGCTGCGTCGACTTGCCCCAGCCCATGTAGCTGCGCGGCGTCGTCGACTGCCAGAAGGGGGCGAGCTGATCGCGGGGAAACCCGGAGTCGTGGGTGATGATGGTGTTGGCGACGTCGACCGCCGAGGCGATCTCGGTGAAGACGCGGTAGGGGCTGACCGGCACCTCGGTCGAGGTCAGGCGCGGTTTCCACTCCGCCATGAAGCCGGCCTGAATGCGGGCGATCTCTCCGGCGACTCCCGAGGAATCCCGCCCCTGCTCTCCGAACTGGCGCTTCGCCTCCTCGATCGCCTGCAGCAGGACCAGCCGGGCGTCCCCCACAGCGCCATAACTGACAGCGTGGTACTTGTTGACGTCCTCGAGGCAGTTGGTGATCTGCGCCAGCACCGGCCCCTCGGGAATCGCCGCGTTGAGATTGGCCGGGGTGAAGCTGGTGCCGACCCCGAGGATGAAGTCGGCGTTCGCGAGAAAGCGGCCGGCCATGTCGGTTCCGGAGCCGCCGTAGCAGCCCAGCGACAGGGGATGGTCCTCCGGAAAGCCGCTCTTTCCGGCAAGCGTCATCATCACCGGCGCCGCGGCCAGCTCGGCGAAACGGGCCAGCTCCTCGCTGGCCTCGGCCCAGAGCACGCCATGCCCGGCGACGATCATCGGCCGCTCCGCCTTGCCCAGGGCGGCCACCAGGTCGCGCACGTCCTCGGAAGCCGCGGCCGACCTGAGCCTGGCAACCGGGGTGTACTCCAGCTCGCCCGGGAACTCCTCGAGGCCAACGTCCCGCAGGATCTCGAGCAGCACCGGCGCGGGGCGGCCGTTCTTGAGCAGGGTGAAGGCGCGGCGCATCAGCTCGGGAACCCGGGTGACGAGGTTGATCTCGGCCGCCCACTTGGTGATCAGCCGGTAGTTCTCCACCGACTCGAAGTGGGGGTGAACCTGGGTCCGCTGCCGCGACTGCCCCCCCGGCAGCAGCAGGATCGGGATCGAGTCGGCGAAGGCCTGGGCGACGCCGCCGAGGGCGTTCTCCGCGCCCGGTCCCGTCTGCATGGTGAAGACGCCGAAGCGGGACTGGTTCAAAGTGCGGCTGTACCCGTCCGCCATGTTGACGCCGGTGCGCTCGTGGCGGCAGATGATCGGCCTGATCTCCTCCTCGACGAGGGCGTCGATCAGCGGCTGTTCCGGGAACGCCGCGGCCCAGTCGACTCCCTCGGCCCTGAGGATTTTTGCGATTGCGCGGTTGCCGTTCACTGTCGTCCTCCCGTGCGGAAGTAGGTGGCGGTGATTGCGTCCGGAGGCGGAGGCGTCGCGCGGGCGACGAGCCAGGTGCCGGCGAAGGATACGGCGAGGCCGGCGAGGATCGGATCGAGGTTGAATATACGTACCGGCTGGAAGAAGCTGCCGTTGACGAAGACGCCTGCCGCGTACATCGCCAGGTGGGCGGCGAACCCGGCGGCCATGCCGGCGGCGCACCCCTGGACGTTGGCGCGCGGCCAGTAGAGGGCGAACACGGTCGGGCCGAGGAAACAGGCGGCCAGGCCGCTGCCGGTGTAGACGATGATGTCCTGCAGGAACTGCGGCGGATCGACGGCCCCGGCCATCGCCGCGATCCCGACCAGCAGGGTGACGAGGTAGCTGAGCGCCCGGATGCGGCCCTGCCCGACACCGGGGTTGACGTTGCGCTGGTACACGTCCCGCACCAGGGCGGAGGAGATCATCAGCAGGAAGCTGTCGACCGTCGACATCACCGCGGCGAACGGGGCCGCTACCAGCAGCCCGCCGAGCCAGGCGACGCCGGCGTTCTCGGTCAGGTAGATGGCGAACGCCGGCATGATGCGGTCCGACTCGGTCTCCATCCCCGGCAGCAGGATGCGGGCGCAGCAGAAGATGATGACCAGCGGGAAGTAGATCATCGAGTAGTAGAAGGCGACGGTGACTATCGAGCGCATCAGCGTCCGCGAGCTGCGGAAGGCCATCAGCCGGACGTAGTGGGCGGGCTGCCCGGTGCCGGCGATCGCCCACATGAAGAAGAAGGAGAACGCCAGGCTCAGCGGCAGGAAGCCGTCGGCGGAGCTGCGGCTCGGGCCGGGGCCGGAGACGTAGACTCCCGGCTGTCCGGCGCCGTGCGCGTAGGGCTCGAGGTCGAGGCCGGAGAGCGTGAGGTCGCTTTCCACGAGGCCGAGGTCGGCGCGGATGCGGGCGATCTCGCCGGGGGCGGTCACCTCGAGCAGGGAGACTTCGACCGGTTCCCCCGGGGCGGCGTCGACCGCCCGGGTGAGGCGGAACAGCTCGGGTCCACCCGAACCTTGCTCGCGGTAGATCCAGTGGCCGGAGGGGATGCGGACCGCCTGCCTCGACCCGGGAAGCTCCAGGGTGCCGGTGCCGATGCGCGGGGGCGTCATCTCCGCCAGCTCCCGCGTTGCCTGCCGCAGGCCCCCGACCTCGCCGAGGGTCAGCGGCAGCATGATCATGACCCCCGCCACCATCGCCGCTCCCTGCAGCACGTCGGTCCAGACGACGGCGTGAAAGCCGCCGTACGTGGTGTAGAGGATGACGACGAGGCCGAAGGCGGCCAGGCAGACCATGTACCCCGGATCGACCGAGCCGCCCCAGGCGCTGGCGGCCGGCGCGGCGCCGCGGGCCAGGTCCTGAAAGGCCGGCACGTCGGCGAGCAGGGTCTGGAGAATCAGGCTCCCCGCCTTGAACTGGGCGACGAGGTTGAAGGCCATGAAGAAGACGATGAGACCGGTCGCCAGCAGGCCGAAGCCGGGGCTGGCGAAGCGGTCGCGGAAGACGTCGGGGACGGTGATGGCCCCGGAGATGCGCGCCACCTGGTTCAGGCGCTTGCCGATCAGGCCCATCATGCAGATCGGCACCACCATGTAGCTGCCGATCCACAGCGCCAGGATCCAGCCGTGGGTGTAGATCTTGGAGGGGAACCCGGTGAAGCTGCCCCCCGAGGAGCTGGTCGCCGCGAAGGTCAGGGCGAAGGCCCAGACTCCGAGGCTGCGGCTGCCGAGGAAGTACTCGCCGAGGAAGCTGCGGTTCCTCAGCAGGCGGTTGGCCAGCGCCGCGAGGAAGAGGACGCCGCCGATGTAGACGAGGAACGTCCACAGGGCGGCGTTGGAACCGGTCAACTCCCCTGCTCCGGGCCGCCTCCGGACGCTTCGAGCGGGTCGTCCTCCATGAACCGGAAGCAGAACCAGACGGTGAAGGCGTTGGCGAGGATCCAGGGCACGGCGATGCCCCAGAAAGCCCAGGAGGGAATGCCGAGCATCGTGGCCGGCTCCCCGCCCGCGCCGTACCCGTTCAGGTAGCAGAAGGGGACGGCCCAGGCCAGGGCGGCCAGCCAGACCGCGAAGATCACCAGGGCTTCGCGGCGGGAATGCAGGAACACCGGGTCCCAGCCCCGGCTCTTTCCTGTCTCCTCCCCCTTCATCCCCGGCGGCTCAGGCGGTCTGGGGCCCGGGCCCGGACCCGAGGGTGTCGAGGAGGCGCTCGCGCATCCTCTCCATCAGCTGGTAGCTGACGA
>JAPOZF010000696.1 GCA_026706165.1 Gemmatimonadota bacterium | reverse complement strand
ACGGCCTCTTCGTCTGCTTCCGCAGCCACGCCGGGGAGCCGGCCGAGGACGACGGGTTCGGGTACAACGAGCCCTGGCTGAAACAGCTGCGCGAGGAGACCGGGGTCGACGCCCCGCCGGCGCGCATCCGGGAGTTCCCCTGGCTGGCCTGCCGCCTGCAGTGGATCCGCGGCGACTCGTACACGGTGCTGCTGAGGGAGGTGCGCGAGGCGGCCGGTGCCCTGCCCGTCTGGGTGGGCACCTCGGAGGAGCCCGACATCCTCATCGCCGGCCACTCCGAGAAGGAGAACCCGGAGCGGGCCCTGCTGCGGGCGCGCATGGACCTGAGCCGGTGGTGCCGGGAAGACCTGGTGGACGCGGTGGTCGTGGTGACCAGCCGCCTGAACCCCTGCGACCCGTCAATGGGGGAGGTCTACCGCGACACCACGGCGCGCTTCGGCAAGAAGCTGTATACCTGGCTCAACATGATCTGCCACTTCCACGACGGAGAGGGGAACCTCTCCAAGCGGACCCCGACGCCGCCGGAGCTGCGCGGCATCGTCCGGGCGGCGCGGGGCTGCCGCATCGACGGCCTCGTGCTGCACGAGACCGCGGACCTGGAGACCTCATACCTGAGGATCTACGTCGACGGCAGGAAACAGGTGGCCAACGCTCCCCATCCGGACCGCGAGGCCCAGTGGGACGCCCTGCTGCCGGGCTGAGGGGTCAACGTCCGCCTTCCATTGACCAGCCAGGACAGCGCTTCACCTGGCGATTCGGCGGCCTGCCTCCCGGGGGGTGTTCTTCCAGGAAGCCCTGTCGCGGCTGACCTCCGCCGTACCGCAGCAGTTCCCTCGGATCCCCCCCCAGCAAAAAATGGCGGATTCATCAGTTTTGATGATTCGAGGCTTGGCATTCTCCTTCAGATTATGGATAGGTTCCGGTCAGTTGTTTCACGGTGCAGGCCAGTGGCCCCCATGTTGGACGGACTGTCCTGCGGAACAGCTGTACACTTCCACACAAATCCACCAAATCCTGCAGTCGATCGACTGCCGGAATGGTAACCGAATGGGTTTTGCGGTGCCGCTGTTGGCGGTCCCGGCCTTCCTGGCTTGTGCAAAAGACCAAATTCCCGCAGCCGCTTCGAGGAGTCGGTGATGCTTTCGGTCAGCGAAGCGGTACGATCCGGCGTCGTCAACCTGCTGGTCCTGCGGGAGCGTTTGCAGACCGGACTGGCCTACAACCCGCTTTCGGCCCGGATGGTCCGGGATCCCTATCCCGTGTATGCGGCCCTGCGCGCCAGGGCACCGGTGCACCGCAGCCGCTTGCTGAAGGCCTGGGTGTTCACGCGCCACGCCGACGTGGACGCGATCCTGCGCGACCATCGGCGCTTCGGCAACGATCCGCGCAAGGGTACGTTGTCGTCTCGACAGCGGGCCATGCTGCCGCCCCCGGACGAATTCTCGCTGCTGTACCTGGATCCCCCGGACCACACGCGGCTTCGGGCGCATGTCAGCAAAGCTTTTTCGCCGAAAGCGGTCGAGGCGTTCGCGCCCCGCATCCGCGGGATTCTGGGTGACCTGCTGGACGACATTGACGACCCGGCCTCCTTCGATCTCATGGAAGCGGTGGCTGGGCCTCTTCCCGCGATCGTCATCGCCGAGATGCTGGGTTTTCCCGCCGAAGACCGGGCCCGGTTCAAAGCCTGGTCGGCGCAGCGCGCGCGTCTTCTGGAGCCGACGGGAAGCCGGCGCGAAGGCGAGGCCGGCAGAAAGGTCTCGCTGGCGTTCGACGCCTACTCCCGGCCGATCCTCGAGGAGCGTCGGGCTTCGCCGCGCGACGATATCGTCAGCGCCCTGGTGCGGGCCCAGGACCGGGGGGAGCTCCTGAGCGAACGGGAGATCCTGAACCTGCTGCGGCTGCTGCTCGCCGCCGGCAACGAGACCACCACGAACCTGATCGGCAACGGCATCCTCGCCCTTCTTCGCCATCCCGATCAGCTTCGGCGGCTCCGGGAAGTCCCGAGCCTGATCCCGGGAGCCGTGGAGGAGCTGCTCCGTTTCGACGCTCCGGTGCAGACGGATATCCGGCGTGTGCTGACCGACTGCGAGGTGAACGGCTTCCCGTTGCGGAAAGGCGACACCGTCGTGCCTCTTCTGGGCGCCGCCAACCGGGATCCGGAGGTGTTCGACCATCCGGACCGGCTCGATGTCGAGCGCCGCCCGGTTGCGCACCTTGCGTTCGGCAGCGGCATCCACCATTGCCTTGGCGCGCCCCTGGCGCGGCTGCAGGGCAGGATCGTTCTCGAGATGCTGCTCGCCCGGTTCCGGTCGATGAGCCTGCTCGGGGACCGCCCCCGGTTTCGCAGGAGCATCATATTCCGAAGCCTGGAGTCCCTCCCCCTGCGCTGCGTCCCCTCCTGAGGCAGGGTCGCGTGAATCCCCCGAAGCCTGGTCCCTCGCTGCTCCAAGGGAGTATCCGGAAGTCAGGGCACTGTCATGGGTGAACGCGACGCGTTCGATCGCATTCTGGGATTGTTGCACGAAGCTGCCCTCGACGAGGCCCGCTTTCCCGCCGCCTCCGCCCTCATCGACGAGGCGTTGGGGGCGAAGGGGAATACGCTGGTGTTCGGGACAGGGAGACCCCCGGGGGGCGTGCAGATCTTCTACGCCGGGTTCTTCTACCACGGGCAACGTAACCGGGAATTGGAGCGCAGGTATTTCGAAGTCTACTACCCCCGGGACGAACGCATACCGCGCCTCCGGGACCTGCCGGACAGCCAGCTGGTCCACTGCAGAGACCTCTACACGGACGCGGAATTGAAAAGGTCCCCGGCTTGGAACGAGGCGCTGCCGGTCGGCCACACCCAGAACAGTCTCAACGTGCGCCTGGATGGACCGGACGGCACGCGCATCGTCTGGGTCGTCAACGACCCCCTTGACACCGCCGGCTGGTCGTCTCCGCAGATCGAATCGGTCCGGCGCCTGCTGCCTCACATCCGCCAATACGTGAGAGTCCGTCAGGCACTGGCCAACGCAGGCGCGCTCGGCACGTCGCTCGACGACATGCTGGACACCGACGGGTCCGGGATCGTCCAGTTGGACTGGCGCGGACGGATCCTCGAGGCGAACGACCGGGCCCGGGTTCTGCTTCGAACCGCCGACGGTCTGTTCGACGAGGGCGGGTTCCTGTTTGCGCGCGAGCCGGAGGACGACGCCGGGCTTCAACGAATGCTGAGCCGTGCGCTGCCTCCCTTCGGTTCCCAAGGCGTCGGCGGGTCGATGACTGTAAGGCGGTCGGGGGCATTGCCGCCGCTGCGGTTGCAGGTTACCCCGGTGGGGCGCTGGGAAGAGTACTGCCCCTGGCCGGTCGCGGCGCTGGTGTTGGTGGCCGACCCGGGAGGCCGTATCCACATCGATCCCGGTCTCGTAGGGGCAACCCTCGGCCTTTCACCGGTGGAAAGCCGGGTGGCGGCTCTCCTCGCTGAAGGCAAGACCGTCAGCGAGATCGCTGCGGCGACCGGGCGCAAGGTAAGCACCATCCGGACGCACGTGCAGCACATCTTCGCCAAGCACGGGATCTCCCGCCAGGTGGACCTTGTGCGGCTGGTGCTTTCGAAGGTGGACGCCCCTCGCCCTCGTCGTTGAAGGCGAGCGGAAGCGCTGCCGCGGCTGACCTCGGCCGTCGATCCGTTCATCGTTGCAGGGCGACCTGGCATGATGACGGGGACTGCTGGCTGGACCTGATTCCACCCCGACGAAAATCAATTCCGCCCGTGCCGCAGGTCCCCAAAATAATCTGCCCATATCATCAATTTTGATGATTCAAAACTTCGCTTGCTACTCTAAGTTTCAAATTGATCAGATGCATCCCCGATGCAGGGCCGAAGGACTCGAGGCTCTCAACGGTGATAATCCCATTGGCATCGGTGGGTTGGAAAAGGAACGGATCCATGAAGCGGTCATTTCGCTTGAGACACCGGGAGGTCTGATTATGAATGGATGAGATACCAAATTCAATTTTTTATGTCCAAGTACCCTCTGATTCGACAGGAGAGTCTGATTATGAATAGATGAGATCTGAAATTTAATTTTGG
>JAPOZF010000528.1 GCA_026706165.1 Gemmatimonadota bacterium | reverse complement strand
CCGCAGGCCGCGGCGGTGTAGAAGGCCGCTCCGGCGCCGAAATACTCGGAGATCAGCCCCCCGCTGAAGGTCGCCGCCAGCAGCCCGACCGAGTTGATCGTCATCACCCGGGCCATGGCGTGGCCGCTGCGGTCGGCGGCGTAGTACGAGGAGAACAGCACGCTGACCGCCACCCAGCCGGCACCCCCGACCCCGACGAGGGTGCGGGCGGCGAACAGGGCCCACGGTCCCGGCGCCAGGGCGAGCCCGACCGCCCCGGCGGTGGCGCAGGCCAGGGCCGCGGCGGCGAACGGCTTGCGGCGCCCCAGCATGTCGGCGGCCACCCCGATCGGGATGCGCAGCAGCAGCTGGGCGATGGCGTAGGAGGAGACCACGAGCCCGACCATCGACAGGCTGGCCCCCAGCTCCTCGGCGTGCAGGGGGAAGACCGGGACGTAGATGTAGAGCGACAGCCAGAAGGCGAAGGTCCCGGCCGCCACCAGGAGCATCGACCTGCGGTCGAACGGGGCGTGGCCGGCCGCGGGGGCTTCCGCCGCTTCCTTAGCGGCCACCCTCTAAAGGCCCGGGGGTTCGACGGCGGTCTCCGTGCCCGAGGCGGAAGCCGCCCGGGCCGCGTCGGCGACCGCCTGCACCCAGTAACCGCTCTCGGCGTCGCAGACCGGCTCGTCTCCCGACTCGGCGGCCGCGGCGAAGTCCTCGACCATCGGCAGGTCGAACAGCTTCTCCTGCAGCGGCTCCACCGCGATCCGTTCGGTCCCCTCCGGAAGCTCGAGGAGCAGGTGGTCGGCGGTCAGCTCCAGCGGGTCGATCAGTATCCTGCCGCGGTCGCCGTCGATCTGGGCGAAGTCGCGGCGCGGCGGCGAGGTCAGGATCGTCGAGTGCATGCCGATCCCGCCGTCTTCGAAGCGCACGATCAGGGCGTCGGTGTCGTCGACGGGCCAGTCATGGCCGACCGCGCCGACCGCGGCGCTCACCGACTCTGGCCGGCCGCCGAAGTTGAGCAGCACCTCGATGCGGTGGGAGGCCATCTCCATCAGGGCGCCGCCGATTTCCGGCTCGATCCGCCAGTCCCCCGGCTGGGGGTCCCAGCGGCCGCTGTAATGGGTGCGCACGAACACCACGCGGCCGATGCGCCCGGAGGCGATCAGGCCTTTGGCGGCGACCACCTGCGGGCAGGTGCGGCGCCGGTAGGCGACCCCCAGGGTGACGCCGTGAGCCCGGCAGGCCGCCATCATCTCGCGGCACTCGGCGGCGTTGCGCGCCATCGGCTTCTCGCAGAGCACGTGCTTCCCGTGCTCGGCCGCGAGGCAGGTGTAGTCGCGGTGGGTATCGGTCGGCGTCGAAACGATGACGGCCTCCACCTGCTCGTCGCGCACCAGCTCGGCGGCCGAAGCGCAGGCGCGCGGGCCGCCGAAGCGGTCGGCGAAGTCCCGGGCGGCCTGCAGGTCGCGCCGGCAGACGGCAACGAGCTCGAGCCGCGGCGACGCCAGCAGAGCCGGCCCGAACGAGTTCTCGGCTATGGAACCGCAGCCGATGATTCCGAATCTCACGATGTTCTTGCCCCGGGGAGGTGGCCGCCCATTTTGGGTATCGCCCCCTTCTGCAAAGTCGGTTTTTTGAAGTGCTGCCGGGAGCAGGGTGCGCCCGCCCCGCGTCGTGGAACTCAAACTAAAGAATCTGTCGTGCACAAATTTCGTAACCACGACTTCGCGATCGGGTTCTCCCCCCCTTGGATACCGGTTTTCCTGGCGGTCGTTACCGGATATGTGCCGCTGCTGCGGTCCCAGTCCCTGGATTCGACACCCCCCGCACCGCAGGGTCCTGTCAAAATCCAAAGCTCCCTGTGGAATCTGACCGCAACGGGACAGGCCGCGGCCAAGCCAACTGGTTCAGCCACGGAGGATGCAGTCGTCGTAACCCTGGTTCCCTATCCCGGTCAGGGCTCCGCCTCCATCGACAGCTCCTCCTTTGCGGAGCTTGGCGTACGGGTCCTGGCCCGCTCCGGAAGCCTGATGCGGGTTTCCGTCCCGGCGACGTCGCTGCTTGCCGTCTCGGGGCTGCCGGGAGTCGGCTTTGTTCGCAAGCCGTACCGCCCGCATCCTCTGGCGACGATCAGCGAAGGGGCGGCGCGCATCGGGGCTTTGGCCAATCACGGGGCCGGTGTGACAGGTCATGGGGTAAAAGTCGCCGTCATCGACGGCGGGTTCAGGGGAGCGGACCGGTTGCCCGAGGATATGCCCGAATCCTGGAGGGTTCGCGACTTTACGGGCGAAGGGATCTACGCCGGCGACGAGCATCGCCGGCACAGACATGGCACGGCCTGCGCGGAAATAGTGTACGACGTGGCTCCCGAGGCGGAGCTCTACCTGTTGAAGGTGGACGACCTCGTCGACCTGGAGAACGCCAAGGATCTCTGCATCCGGGAAGGGATCGACGTGATCAGTCATTCCGCGGGCTGGCTTGGAACCGGTTTCGGCGACGGCCGCGGGCTGGCCTGCGACATCGCGAACGACGCCGCCGACAACGGCATCCTGTGGGTGAATGCAGCCGGCAATGCCGCCGGCAGCCATTACACCGGGCTTTGGTCCGACCGCGACTCCGACGGCTGGCACAACTTCGCCGATGAAGACGACGATGAGCTGTTGAACGTCCGGGCTGCCGCGGGCGACTCGATACAGGTGATCCTGACCTGGGACGATTTTCCTTCGACCGCCGAAGATTACAACCTGCACCTCTTTTTTATCGACGCGTCGGACAGTACGGACCTCGTCGGTGAAAGCACTACGGTCCAGGATGGAGACGGCAGCGACCCGGTCGAGTGGATCAAATACATAGTAGAGAGATCGGGAGAATACGGAATCTCCGTCAGCAAAGCGGACGGCGCCCGCCCGGAAAGATTGAAAATCTGGTCGTACTACCAGGACTTCGAAGAGCATGCGGTTGCAAGGAACAGCATCGGAATGCCAGCCGACGCCAAGGGTGCCATGGCCGTGGGGGCCGTCTTCCATCGATTCTGGAACCGCGGGCTGGTCGAAGCGTACAGCTCCCGGGGCCCCACCACCGACGGGCGCATCAAACCGGAGCTCGCCGCTCCTACCGGAGTATCGACAGTTTCCTACGGGAGGTTGAACCTCCGCCGGGGAGGAGGGTATTTCGGAACCTCCGCGTCTGCACCCCATGTCGCGGGCGCCGCGGCCCTCGTCAAGTCGGCGAATCCATCTTTCTCGCGCACCCGATTGTGGAACGCGCTCGTGGATGCAACGGTTGACACGGGAACCAGGGGCAAGGACAACGATTCGGGACACGGGAAGCTCGTGCTACCGGTTCAGGCGCCATCCCCTCAAATCACCGCCGTGACACCCGGCCGGGTGCGGTACCATCAGATCGCGGCGGCCCTGGGCGACCCCTTTCCCACGCCGTTCAACGCCGGCGTCACCGTGCCATTCACCACCGCCGACCCCGGGCAGGTGCGCATTTCCGTCTTCAACCTCATGGGGCAGCAGGTCCGCGTCCTTCACGACGGCTGGACCGGGGCCGGGGCGCACCAGGCCCGCTGGGACGGACGCACGGAAACCGGGGCGGAAGCCGCCTCCGGCATCTATCGGGCTTTGCTCGAGGCCGGAGAGATCGCGCAATCGACCCGGCTGGTGCTGATTCGATGAGCGGCAAAGCGACGGAAACTATCAGGAAGGTTTCGCGCTGCCCCGGGCTTGACCGACCGGGACCGGTCGAGGCCGATGTGAACTGCTGACAGGAAGGTGATTTCATGGATCTCGGACTGACCGGAAAAACCGCCCTCGTCACCGGCGGCAGCCGCGGCATCGGCCGCGCCATCGCCCTAGGATTCGCCCGCGAGGGCTGCAAGCTCGGCATCTGCTGCCGGGGCAGCGAAGGCCTCGAGAAGATGCTGGCGGAGCTCGATTCCCTCGGGGCCGAGGCGTTCGGCGTCACCGCTGACGTCGTCCGTCCCGGGGAATGCGAGCGATTCGTCGACGCCGCGGCCGGGGCCCTGGGAGGGGCCGACATCCTCGTCAACAACGTCGGCCTTCGCATCGTTGTCCACGTCGACCGACACCTCCCAACTGTAT
>JAPOZF010000667.1:3857-4098 GCA_026706165.1 Gemmatimonadota bacterium | reverse complement strand
CCCGAAAGACCTGGCGTTTTTTCGCGAGGTGAAGAAGCTCGGTCTCCGGGCCCGCGTCACCGCCTTCGGCAGCACCCGCCGGGCGGGAGTGCCGCCCGAGGTGGACGCCACCCTCAACACCCTGCTGAAGGCGGAGACCGGCTCCGTCTGCATCTTCGGGAAAAGCTGGACTCTGCACGTCACCGAAGCTCTCAAGACGACCCCGGAAGAAAACCTCGAGCTGATCGAGGACTCGGTGGGG